>CALCYB010000033.1 GCA_937906485.1 uncultured Rikenellaceae bacterium | reverse complement strand
CTTCGCACAAGACTTTACCGTATTCGGTGGTTCATTGTCTGAAACCCTGGCAATGAAGATCTGCAAGATCATGGACCAAGCCATGAAGATGGGTGCTCCCGTTATCGGTCTGAACGACTCAGGTGGAGCCCGTATCCAAGAAGGTGTAAACGCATTGGCTGGTTACGCTGAAATCTTCCAACGCAACATCCTGGCCTCTGGTGTTGTTCCTCAAATCTCCGCTATCCTCGGTCCTTGCGCCGGTGGTGCCGTGTATTCTCCGGCATTGACCGACTTCAACATCATGACCAAAGGAACCAGCTACATGTTCCTGACCGGTCCGACCGTTGTAAAATCCGTTACCGGTGAAGACGTGACCCAAGAACAATTGGGTGGTGCCAGCGTTCACGCTACCAAGAGCGGTGTTGCCCACTTTGCTGTGGACACCGAAGAAGAAGCCATCGCTACCATCCGCGAACTGCTCAGCTTCCTGCCCCAAAACAACATGGAAGAACCGCCTTACCTGCCGACCGATGATGCCATCGACCGTCTGGAAGACTCTTTGAACGAAATCATCCCGGACAGCCCGAACAAACCCTACGACATGTACGAAGTAATCGGTGCTATCGTGGACGACGGCCGTTTCCTGGAAGTTCACCGCGACTATGCAAAGAACATCATCGTAGGTTTCGCCCGCTTTGGTGGTACAGCTGTCGGTATCGTTGCCAACCAACCGAAAGTATTGGCCGGTGTATTGGACAACAACTCTTCCCGCAAAGCAGCCCGTTTCATCCGCTTCTGCGACGCATTCAACATTCCGTTGGTTACCCTCGTGGACGTTCCCGGCTTCTTGCCCGGCACCCAACAAGAATATGGTGGAATCATCCTGCACGGTGCAAAACTGCTGTATGCATACGGTGAAGCCACTGTTCCGAAAGTTACCGTTACCTTGCGTAAATCCTACGGTGGAGCTTACTGCGTGATGAGCAGTAAACACCTGCGTGGTGACATCAACTACGCTTGGCCGACTGCAGAAATCGCCGTTATGGGTCCCTCTGGCGCTATCGGTATCCTTTATGGTAAAGAAGTGGCTGCCGCTGAAGATCCGGTTGCTTTCGCAGCTGAAAAAGAAAAAGAATACAGAGATGCATTTGCTAACCCGTACAATGCAGCTAAATATGGCTACATCGATGACGTGATCGAACCGAGAAACACCCGTTTCCGCGTAATCCGCGCCCTCGAACAGCTTTCTACCAAGAAACTGGCCAACCCGGCTAAGAAACATGACAACCTCCCGTTGTAGTCAAAACACTTTAACCAATTGAAAATGAAACACATCAAATCATTATTCATTGCAGGTTTTGCCTTGATGGGACTCGGTTTGAGCGCTCAGAACCAAAGCGATATGCGCCTGAACGAATACTTGGTCATCAACACGGATGATTTCCAAGATGACTTCGGCCAACAAAACGCCTGGTTCGAGTTGTTCAACACTTCCTACGGTACGGTAAACATCGGTGGATGCTACTTGTCCAACGACATCAACAACCTGCAGAAATACATCATCCCCAAAGGAGACGTATTGACCTCCATCAAACCGCGTCAACACGTGCTGTTCTGGGCCGACAACCAACCGTTCCGTGGAACCTTCCACGTGAACTTCACGTTGGCTGAATCAGACACCCTTTATTTCGTCAGCAGTGACGGCAGAACCATCATTGACCGCATCTACATCAAGAAGGATCTGGATACCAACCGCTCCTTTGGCCGTACTGCGGACGGTGTTGGCTTGACTGATGGCAAAGGAGAGGGTTGGCAGATCATGCCGAACTCCTCACCGAGCACCAACAATGCCGGTGTAGACGCCAAGACCAAGAGTGTCATCATGGCGGAACAAGACCCCTACGGTGTCCTGATTGCCATCACCGCCATGTCAGTAGTTTTCCTTGCACTGATTCTCCTGTATTTTGTCTTCAAATCCATCGGTAAAATCGCTACCCGCAACCATCAGATCAAGTCGGATATTGCGACCGAAGGCAAAATCAATACCGTCAAAGCATCGGAAAACACCGGGGAAGCCATTGCGGCCATTTCCACCGCTTTGTACCTGTATGCTGTAGATAACGAAGCCCACGATGAAGAAAGCTTCCAGATCACCATGCAGCACACCGACCGCACTTACTCTCCTTGGAGTTCTAAGATCTACACGCTCAGACAAGCTCCCCAAGTCAAAAAGAATTAACCGGATAACCAGAACATTAAAATGAAAGAATATCAATTGAAAATCAATGGTAACGACTACAACGTTGTTGTCAAAGAGGTAGAAGACAGTACCGCTGAAGTGGAAGTAAACGGTACTCCCTATCACGTTGAATACGAAAAGCCGATCACCAAACAAGCCAAGAAGACCATCAAGAGTGTAACTCCGGTGGCTAGACCTGCAGCAAGTCCGGCTGCTGCTCCTGTAAGCAAACCGGCTGCCGCTCCGGCTGCTGGCGGTGCAGGTGCTACCGTAACTTCACCGCTCCCGGGTATCATCCTGGACATCGCAGTAAAAGAAGGCGATGCAGTGAAGAAAGGCCAAAAATTGATCGTCCTCGAAGCGATGAAGATGGAAAATATCATCGAATCAACCGCTGACGGAACCGTAACCAGTATCAAAGTTAACAAAGGAGATTCCGTATTGGAAGGTGCTCCGCTCGTAATCGTTGGATAGTATGGAACAAAGTGGTTTTTTGAGTAACCTCATACAGTTCTGGGAATATACCGGTTTTGCCAACTGCAACATCCAGTATCTTCTCATGATCTGTATCGGCTTGATATTCATTTATCTGGCCATTAAGAAAGATTGGGAACCGATGTTGCTGGTTCCGATCGGATTCGGGATCATTATCGGTAATATTCCGTTGGTTTCCGGCTTGAATGTCGGTGTTTACGAAGAAGGTTCCGTATTGAACATCCTCTACCAAGGAGTCCGTCAAGGCTGGTATCCGCCGCTGATCTTCTTGGGTATCGGTGCCATGACCGACTTCTCAGCCCTGATTTCCAACCCGAAACTGTTGCTGGTCGGTGCGGCTGCGCAATTCGGTATTTTTGGTGCATACGCCATCGCATTGGCTTTGGGCTTTACCCCGGCTGAAGCAGGTGCTATCGGTATCATCGGTGGTGCTGACGGTCCGACTGCAATCTTCCTGTCATCCCGTCTGGCTCCGGACTTGATGGGGGCAATTGCCGTGTCTGCCTACTCATACATGGCCTTGGTTCCCGTGATCCAACCTCCGATCATGCGTCTGTTGACCACCAACAAAGAACGCCTGATCCGCATGAAACCTCCTCGCGCGGTATCTCCGACCGAAAAGAAAATTTTCCCGATCATCGGTTTCCTGCTTACCGCATTCATCGTTCCCTCCGGTATTCCGCTCTTGGGTATGTTGTTCTTCGGTAACTTGATCAAGGAAAGTGGTGTTACCCGCCGTTTGGCAGAAACTGCCCGCGGACCACTGATCGACGTGATTACCATTCTGATCGGTATTACCGTAGGTTGCTCTACCCAAGCGGACAAATTCCTGCAATGGAGCTCCATCAAGATCTTCCTCCTCGGTTTCTTGTCCTTCGTGATTGCAACCACCGCAGGTGTGCTCTTTGTGAAATTCTTCAACCTGTTCTTGAAAGAAGGCAACAAGATCAACCCGCTTATCGGTAATGCTGGGGTATCTGCAGTACCTGATGCAGCCCGTATCTCCAACAACGTAGGTTTGGAATATGACCGCACCAACTACCTGCTGATGCACGCGATGGGTCCGAACGTTGCAGGCGTTATCGGTAGTGCTGTTGCTGCCGGTATCCTCCTCGGTTTCCTCGGATAATTACCAATCCTTATAAATTAGTGGACGTGGCCAAATTTGTTTTGGTCACGTCTTTTTTTTTGTATAATTTTGGTAATTTTTGCAGGAATATATTTAATGGCAATATTTTTAAATTAACACCATACATTATGCAGAATAAATTGCAAGAACTCACCGACAAGCTCTACAACGAAGGGCTGTCCAAAGGGAAACAAGAAGCAGAAGATCTGAAAGCGAAAGCCCGCAAAGAAGCGACTGCCATTCTTGAAAAGGCACGGGAAGACGCCGAAGCATTGCTCGCACAAGCCCGTAAAGATGCCGAAGAACTTCGCAAGAAAGCAGAAACAGACATCCGTATGGCCTCTGCTCAAACCATTGCCTCCATCAAACAAAGCGTGGAAACCATGATCACCGCCCGGACCATTGCCGATCCTGCCAAGAAAGCACTGGAAGCTCCGGCCTTCATCCAGGATCTGGTAAAAACCATTGTTGCTGCATTCCGTGCTGACAGCCAAGCCATGGATCTGACCCTGATTCTCCCGGCTGCGCTGCAGAAAGATCTCGAAGCATTCGCCCAAAACCAAACCGCAGCCGTACTCAACGGCGGACTCGAAGTCCGTTTCTCCAAACAGATCGGAAACGGTTTCAAGATCGGACCCAAGAACGGAGGCTACCTGCTCAGCTTTACCGGTGATGATTTCGAGCAACTCTTTGCAGACTATCTCAGACCGGCCACCCGTAAACTTTTATTTGGCTAGAAAAGATGAACAACAATTACCACTATATCATCGCCGGTCTTCCGGATATTGCCCCTGACATGAACGGCTCCGCCCCGACCTACGAGTCTTTGGTAGCGGTGATCAAGGAGCAATTGTCGGAACGTGATCTGCGGTTGGTGGATTGGTTGGAATACGGCTTTGATGAGGCCCATCTCACGGATCATTTCTACCACTCCGTAGCCCGGCAGAAAAATTCGTTCCTGGCTGCCTGGTACGACTTTGACCTGCGCTTGCGCAATGCCAAGGTCGTTTACCTGGAAAAGAAAGCCGGAAAAAAAGGGACCACATCGGTTCTTGGCGAATGGAATCCTGAGGAATTTGAAGAATATGCCCGACTCCAACAGATTTTCGAGATCCCGAACCTGATTGAACGGGAAATCGCATTGGACAAATTACGCTGGGCAAAAATTTCAGACCTGACGCTCTACGAATACTTTACCATCAATACCATCCTTGCGTTCCTGACCAAATGCAAGATTGCGGACCGTTGGAACAAACTGGACAAGGCAACGGGAGCGAAACTCTTTGAAACACTTGTACAGGAAGTACGAGGTACATTTAAAGGAATCGAATTTTAAATCAATAATCAATTTTAGGATGAAAACCACAGGAATAGTTACGGGTATCATCGCGAACTTGGTCACCGTTGAGATCAACGGACCGGTTTCCCAGAATGAGATCTGCTACATCAAAGTCGGCGAAGACAGACTGATGGCAGAAGTCATTAAAGTAACCGGAAAAAGTGCCTATGTTCAGGTTTACGAAAGTACCCGAGCACTGAAAAACGGCAACCCTGTCGAATTCGAAGGACACATGCTCGAAGTCACCTTGGGCCCTGGCCTTCTCTCCAGCAACTACGACGGGCTGCAAAACAACCTCGCCACCATGGAAGGCGTCTTCTTGAAACGAGGCGAATACACCTTGCCGCTGGACCTGGAAAAACAATGGGAATTCACACCGCTGGCCAAAGTCGGAGACCGCGTTGTCGCTGCAGACTGGCTGGGTGAAGTCAAAGAAGGCTGGTTGCCTCACAAAATCATGGTTCCCTTCGCTTTCCAAGGCGAATTTACCGTCAAGAGCATCGTTGCCGCCGGATCTTACCGCGTCAATGAGACCATCGCAGTCCTGACCGACGCTTCCGGCGAAGATCATGCGGTAACCATGACCCAGAAATGGCCTGTAAAAGTAGCCGTAGGCGGTTACAAGGAAAAACCGCGTCCCTATAAAATCATGGAAACCGGGGTCCGTTGTATCGACACCCTGAACCCGATTGCAGAAGGCGGTACCGGCTTTATTCCGGGTCCCTTCGGTTGCGGTAAGACCGTGTTGCAACACGCCATCGCAAAACAAGGGGAAGCCGATGTGATCGTAATGGCTGCCTGCGGGGAACGTGCCAACGAAGTGGTGGAAATCTTCACCGAATTCCCCGAACTGATCGACCCGCATACCGGACGCTCCCTGATGGAACGTACGACCATCATCTGTAACACGTCCAACATGCCGGTGGCTGCCCGTGAAGCTTCCGTTTACACGGCGATGACCATCTGCGAATACTACCGCGCCATGGGGCTGAAAGTCCTGCTGCTGGCCGACTCCACTTCCCGTTGGGCACAAGCCTTGCGTGAAATGAGTAA
>CALCYB010000032.1 GCA_937906485.1 uncultured Rikenellaceae bacterium | reverse complement strand
TCAGGAGCTCAAGGAATACGGACGCATATACATGTACCGCTTCCGTCCGGACTACAAAATCACGGCACGCTCCATTGACGAGTTCCCCCACAAGAGCCGTCAGGCAGCTGCCATCATGCTGATGCTCTCCAACAACCTGGACTATGCTGTTGCCCAACACCCGCACGAACTGATCACCTACGGCGGAAACGGCGCAGCCTTCCAAAACTGGGCACAATACCTGCTGACCATGCAGTACCTCTCCCAAATGACGGACGAGCAGACCCTGGTACTTTATTCCGGTCACCCGATGGGGCTTTATCCTTCGCACAAAGATGCGCCGCGCCTGGTGGTCACCAACGGTATGGTCATTCCCAACTACTCCAGCAAGGACCACTGGGAAAAATTCAATGCGTTGGGGGTATCCCAATATGGACAGATGACCGCCGGTTCATTCATGTACATCGGACCGCAAGGCATCGTACACGGAACCACCATCACGGTCTTGAATGCAGCCCGGATGCACGCAGTCAAAAACGGGCATCGGGCGGATGACATCCGTGGTAAAATCTTCGTAAGCTCGGGGCTCGGCGGTATGTCCGGAGCTCAGCCCAAAGCAGCCGTTATCGCCGGAGTTGTCGGCATCGTTGCCGAAATCAACCCCAAAGCGGTACAGACCCGCTACTCACAAGGCTGGGTGGACGAAGTGTACACCGACCTGGATGCCTTGATTGCACGTGCACTCCAAGCACGCGACAACAAGGAGGCCGTTTCCCTGGCTTATCAAGGCAACGTTGTGGACTTGTGGGAAAAACTGGCCCAAGAAGGCATCCAAGTGGATCTGGGTTCAGACCAGACCTCCCTCCACAACCCCTGGGCCGGCGGCTACTATCCGGTCGGCATCTCCTTCGAAGAGTCCAACCGCATGATGGCGCAAGAACCCGAAAAATTCAAGGAAGCGGTTCAAGCCACCCTTCGCCGCCATGCAGCTGCCATCAACCGGCTCTGCGCAAAGGGCATGTATTTCTTTGACTACGGAAATGCTTTCCTGCTGGAAGCCTCCCGCGCGGGTGCGGACATTCTGAAGGCTGATGGCACGTTCATCTATCCTTCTTATGTACAAGACATCATGGGCCCCTTGTTCTTTGACTATGGTTTCGGACCGTACCGTTGGGTCTGCACCTCTTCCAAACCGGAAGACCTGGCAGAAACGGACCGTCTGGCTGCAGAAGTACTGGAGGACATGATGAAAGAAGCACCTGAAGAAATCCAATCCCAACTCGCGGACAACCTGCACTGGATCAAGGAAGCCGGCCCGAACAACCTGGTTGTCGGATCACAAGCCCGTATCCTGTACGCAGACGCAGAAGGCCGTATCCGCATTGCCCTGGCCATGAACAAAGCCATCCGCGAAGGCCGCGTATCCGCTCCCATCGTCCTGGGCCGTGACCACCACGACGTATCCGGCACAGACTCCCCGTACCGCGAGACCTCCAACATTTATGACGGCTCCTCCTTTACAGCAGACATGGCCGTTCAGAACGTCATCGGGGACTCCTTCCGCGGGGCTACCTGGGTATCCATCCACAACGGCGGTGGTGTCGGTTGGGGTGAAGTCATCAACGGAGGATTCGGCATGGTCATCGACGGCAGCGAAGAGGCCGACCGCCGAATCAAAACCATGCTCTTCTGGGATGTCAACAACGGTATCTCCCGTCGTAGCTGGGCCCGCAACAAAGGCGCGATGTTCGCTGTCAAACGCGAAATGGAACGTACCCCCAGTCTGAAAGTCACCCTCCCCAACCTGGTGGATGACGAAATCATTGATCAGGCATTCTAATCCACAGCAACTCCTTTATGGAAGAATCATACAACATTACCGAAGACCGGGCGGCACGTCGCCGCCGGGTCTTTGATTTTTTGGACAAACACGGGATCGCCTATTCCTATTACGAACACCCCGAGGCACCCACCATCGAGATTGCGCGCCAATACTGGCGGCAAGACGGCTCCAAACACTGCAAGAACCTCTTTTTCCGCAACCACAAAGGCAACCGCCACTACCTGGTGGTGTTTGACAGCGACCTGTCCCTGGCCATCCACGACCTGGAACACAAACTCCACCAAGGCAAATTGAGTTTTGCCTCGGAACAACGTATGGAAAAATGGCTGGGATTACGTCCCGGCTCCGTCTCTCCTTTCGGACTGGTCAATGACCCCGAGCACCATGTCCACCTGTTTCTGGATGAAAGCCTGAAGGACTACCCGAGTCTGAGTTTTCATCCCAACGACAACACAGCCACCGTGGTCATCTCCCAAGCTGAATTCCAACGCTATCTTGCATGCGTAGGCAACAGCTACGAGTACATCAACCTTTTTGAGGAGTCGGAATAAAGACAAAATAAACGGCCAGAATCAGGCAGACAAAGGCCACGATGTGGTTCCACCGGAACGACTCGCCTT
>CALCYB010000031.1 GCA_937906485.1 uncultured Rikenellaceae bacterium | reverse complement strand
AAAGAAACGATTGACGTTGAAGGTGACGTTCGGAAAGGTAATCGCATACGAACTGTCCCGCGAATTCTGATTGTGCAGGGCATTGACCGAGAGGCTCATTTTGCTCCAGGTTTTGGAGTAGGAGATGGATGACGATACCTGACTTTGCAGGGCCTCGTTGATGGAATTGGAATTATAACGGTTGTTCGAGGGGCTGGAAAAATTCACCGAAGCCCGGAAAGACGTACCCGGACGGGCTTTAGGGTCCTGTGCATGGGACCATTTCACCGAAAAGTTACGCGACTCGGCAAAGTCCGTACTTCCACGTTCCCCGGTCACATCGGCCGAATAGGTCAAGGCGAAATTACCGTTGTACTTGTAGCGTACCTTGTAACGGGAGTTCAATTCCAGCGCCCAGGACCCCAAGGTATAGATATCCCCGGTCACCGCCAGGTCAAAATAATCGCCCAGGACAAAATAGTAGCCCAAATCTTTCAGGTAGAAACCACGCTTGACTTCTTCCCCATAAGAAGGGAACAGCAGACCACTGGCCCGATCGGGCCGTTTGGGCACAAAACCGAACGGCAACCCCAAAGGCAGGGGAACATCCCCCAACACAAGATAGGCCGGGCCGAACACCGTCTTCTGCTCCGGATCCGTAACGGTCTTGGCCACAGTCATCTGCAGGTAATAGTGGGGATGCTCCAAATCACAGACCGTATATTTTCCCTGTTTGATGTTGATGGATTTGTCCGGCATCATCTTCATGTTTTCTCCATGCAGAAACCCCTCTTCTTCTTGAGTGATCATGTTCCAGATCCGCATTTTGTTGGTCTCAAAATTATAAAGGATGGATTCCATGACATACGACTTGCCGTTGTCCTGCATTTCCGGCTTCCCTTCCCATTTACCGGTCGAATCACGCAAGCCACTGGCAAACACGGTCTTTGAATCCACGTCATACGCCATATAAGCTGCAGTAAGCGACATGCTGCCATAGGTCACCTTGACATCCCCATAATAATACAGCATTTTGCGGCCGTCACTAAAATCCTCGATGATGGAGTCCCGTGCTTGCGAAAAGGCCGGCATCTGCAACATCCCGGTCGGACGAAGGACCGTATCTTTGACCTGAAGGGAGTCCGGAGCAGCCGCCGTAATCTGCTGGTTGAGGCTGTCAAGCTGCTGATCCAGCACCGTACGCGCATGTGCAGGCGTCGCCACCGATCCAGCAACCAGCAGCAACGTCAACAGGAGACCGATTATTATATGATGAAGATGCGTTTTGGACATCAAAAAATTACTTAACTTTGCAAGACGCAAATCTACACAAATTTTGCAATAAACATGCCAATCAATCCAAGAAGATTTCTTTTACCCCTATTTATCGGGCTATTTCTTTGTTTCGGACCCGGTGCTGCCGCCCAGGAACAGGTCGGTCTGCAGCTCAAGACCATCGTCATTGATCCCGGGCATGGAGGCAAGGACGCCGGCTGCATCAGCCGGGATGGAAAAACCCTGGAGAAAAACATTGTACTGGACGTCGGTCTGCGGCTGGGAGAACTCATCCAGCAGACCTATCCCGACATCAAAGTCATCTATACCCGCTCCACCGACAAATTTGTTCCGCTGGACCAACGGGCAGCCATCGCCAACCGCAACCATGCGGATCTGTTCATCTCCATACATGTGAACTCGGTCAAGAACAACAGCTCGGCCCGAGGTACAGAAACCTGGGTCATGGGGATGCACAAAAGCGAATCCAACTTTGAGGTCTGTAAACAGGAAAACTCCGTGATTGTCCTGGAAGAGGACTACAGTTCCACCTACCAGGGCTTTGACCCCAAGAATCCCGAATCCTACATCATCTTCTCCCTGCTGCAGAATGCCCACCTGGAACAAAGCCTCTACCTGGCAGACAAGATGCAGGAAAGTTTCCAGAAAGGACCCATCCGCAAAAACCGGGGCATCAAACAAGGGGGATTGCTGGTGCTGTGGAAATGTACCATGCCGGCTGTACTGACCGAATTGGGATTCATGTCCAACAGCGAAGACCTGAAAGCACTCCGTTCTGCCTCGCAACGCCAGAAGATGGCCAACAGCATTTTCCAGGCAGTCAAGCAGTACAAGCAGTCCTACGAAACGGTCATTGAAGTGACGGATCCTGTCCGTGGCACACAAGATCCTGACGGCTGCTACCGGATACAGATTTTTGCCTCCAGCAAGAAACTCTCCCCCTCCGATCCGGCGTTCAAAGGACTGGAAGGTTGCCAACGCCTGTCTGCCGGCAGTCTGTACAAATACACCTATGGAAGGTATGCCAGCCAGGAGCAGGCACGCAAAGATCTCGCCTACGTCAGAAAGTTTTTCCCGGAAGCGTTCATCACCCACATCGAATAACATCTCCATCATGAAAAATAAAAGCATCCGCATCGGACTGTTTGTCCTGATTACCCTCATCGCCACCTTTCTACTGATCAACTTCCTGAAGGGAAATGACTTTCTGAAAGGCAACCACACCTACTACACCTATTTTGAGCAGGTGGAAGGATTGAACCCGGCCAGCGCAGTCTACATCCGGGGATTCAAGGCAGGGAGTCTCAAAGGCATCGACTACCTCCGCGAAGAAGGCCGTTTCAAAGTGGAAATATCCATCAAGGAAGACTTCCTGATTCCAGAAGATTCCCGGGCGGTCCTCTTCAGTGCAGACATCCTCGGTGGCCGCGCGATCCGCATCCTGGAAGGGACCTCCCCGAAAGCCGCAAAAAACGGAAGCACGCTTCCCGGTGAGATCATCCCGGATGCACTGGGCAGCTTGATGAATGCCTTGCCGACCGTTGCCCAAGATGCCAGTATGCTGATGTCCGACCTGCGGCAAACCCTCTCCCATGTCAACCGGATGTTGGGCGAAGAAAGCCAGGCCCACCTCAGCAACATCCTGCGGCACCTGGAAAATACCTCCAGACAACTGAACAGCCTTACAGCAGCCGTCGATCAGCAGCAGATCCACCAGATTGTCACCAACATCTCCCAAATCAGCAACCGGCTCGACTCTACCATGATCACCACCAACCGGGCCATGCAACACGTAGAAGAGATGGCCGGACAATTGAGCCAGGCCGAGCTGGACCAACTGGTCGGTTCGCTGAAAAATTTGAGTGACGGTCTCCAAAATCCGGAAGGCAGTTTTGGAAAATTAATGCATAACGACTCCCTGCATCATTCTGTCGTAGGTTTGGTCGGAAGTCTGGATAGCCTCATTCAAAAAATTGAAGAAAATCCGAAAAAATATTTGAAAATTTCAGTTTTTTAACTTGTAAATCGAGCACGAAAATTATTCTTAATGGATATTAGGTACTTAGGTTTTTTCGGGCAGTTTTTGCCCGATTTTTTTTTCAAATCAGAAAAAATTACTCCAACTTTGTAGTCCGAACCTAACTAATTCTTCACTGATCAATGACGGCAGAAACACACATAAAGACATGGGATAAGTGCCTGAGTATCATTCGTGACAACATCGATGAGACTCCGTTCCGCACTTGGTTCAGTCCCATCAAAGCCGTGTCTCTGACCGATCAGACCCTGACCTTGGAGGTTCCCTCAGAATTCTTCAAAGAATACATCGAAGAGCACTACCTTCCCCTGCTGACTTCCGTACTGCAACGGGAGATCGGGCCGGATGTCCGCCTCTATTATCGGGTCAACACCATTCAGGATTCTGCAGTCACCTATCCGCAGAAGACTTATCGGGATTTGTCCAATCCGACCATTCCTGCTGCAGTCCATCCCAACGAGGTAGATTCTCGGGTTGCTCCCGGTCTGCGGAGACTGGAAGTGGATCCGAACCTGAATCCCAACTACAACTTTGAAAACTTCATTGAGGGAGAATGCAACCTGTTGGGCCGTAGCGCCGGTCTGGAAATCACACAAAGACCCGGCAACAATGCCTTCAATCCTTTGTTCCTGTTCGGTGGACCGGGATTGGGCAAGACCCACCTGGCACAAGCCATCGGCATCGGCATCAAGGAAAAACATCCGGAAAAGGTGGTATTGTATGTCAGTGCCAACAAGTTCATGACACAATACATGGATGCGGTCAAAGTCAAAAACAAACTCACCGACTTCCTGCATTTCTACCAATCCATTGATGTCCTGATTTTGGATGACGTGCAAGAATTTGCTGAAAAAGCCGGCACCCAAAATGCCTTCTTCCATATCTTCAACTACCTTCACCTTTCCGGCAAACAACTGGTGCTGACCTCTGACCGTCCTCCGGTAGAATTGCAAGGACTGGAAGCCCGTCTGCTGTCCCGTTTCAAATGGGGATTGACGGCAGAACTGAAGAAGCCGGACTACAAAACCCGCCTGGCCATTCTGAAAGCAAAATGTTTCCGTGAAGGCATTACCTTGTCCGAAGATGTATTGCACTACCTGGCCCACACAGTGACCACCAATGTCCGCGAATTGGAAGGATCGTTGATTTCCCTGATGGCCAATGCGACCCTGATGCACCGGCCCATTACCGTGGACCTGGCCCGTTCGCTCACCGGGACACTGGTGGCTGCTCCACAAGAGGAAGAGCTCACCATGGAGGTCATCAACGAAGAAGTTTGCAACTATTTCGGCCTGACCCGGGAAATGTTCCTCTCATCTTCCAGAAAACGTGAGATTTCTCAGGCGCGTCAGATTGCCATGTACCTGGGCCGCCAACATACCGACAAGTCCTTGACCGAGATTGGAACCAGTCTGGGAGGAAAAACCCACGCAACGGTACTCCACTCCTGCAAAACCGTCCGGGACCTGATGGATACGGATTTCACTTTCCGCACCTATGTGCGCGATATTGAGAAATCCCTGAATCTGAACACCAACAAATAACCCGATATGGACAGTAAACAAGTACTCGCCTATTTCAGCGAGATTATGACCGTTCCCAGAGAATCCGGTCACGAAGCCCTTATTATCCGATACCTTCAGGAATTTGCCAAAAACAACCAGTTGGAATGCAAAACGGACGAAGCCGGTAATGTACTGATTTGCAAAGAAGCCACTCCCGGTTGCGAAGCAGCTCCTGTTGTGGTGCTGCAAAGTCACTCCGATATGGTGTGTGAGAAAAACAACGGCGTTGAACATGATTTTGCAAAAGATCCGATCAGGGCAGTCGTGGAAGACGGTTGGCTGATTGCCAAAGACACCACTCTGGGTGCCGACTGCGGCATCGGCATGGCAGCCCAGATGGCGGCCTTGACCGACCCCGACCTGCAACATGGCCCGCTGGAAGCCCTGTTTACTGTTTCTGAAGAAACCGGACTGGATGGCGCTTTCGCACTCCAACCTGATTTTCTGACCGGAAAGATGCTCATCAACCTGGACTCCGAAGACGAAGGAGAATTATTCATCGGTTGCGCAGGAGGTATTGACACGACAGCGGTATTCACCTACCAGCCCCAGCAACCCGATGCCGCTCTCTCCTACTTCAAGATTGGATTCAAAGGGGGTATGGGCGGACATAGCGGTGACGACATTGACAAGAACCGTTCCAATGCCGTCCAACTGCTGGCCCGCGTCCTGTTCGACCTGAACGACCGTTTCGACCTGACCTTGTGCACCCTCCAAGGCGGCAACAAACGCAATGCCCTGGCCCGTGAATCCGAAGCCATCATCGGTCTGCCCGCCGACGGGGCAAATGCAGCACAGACCCTGGCTTGTCTGCGTGGCGATGAAATCGCAGCAGAATTTGCCACCAGCGATCCTGATGTCCGTTTCTATTGGGAACCGGCAGCCGCCCCGGCAGTCGCCATTGATCAGGACACCGCCCAGCGGCTGATTCTTGCACTGAACGCGGTAGCACACGGGGTACTGGACATGAGTGCCGACATCAAAGGGCTTGTGGAAACCTCCACCAACCTGGCCTCCGTAAAAATGATGCCGGACAACCAGATCCGCATCGGTACCAGCCAACGCAGCTCCACCAACAGTGCCCGTTACTACGCCTCACGCCGCGTGGAATCCGCATTCCGCCTGGCAGGCGCAAAGGTCACCCACGAATCAGAATATCCCGGATGGAAACCCCGGCTGACTTCTCCCCTGCTGGAAATCTGCAAGACCAGTTACAAAGAACTGTTCGGCAAAGACCCGATCGTCCGTGCCATCCACGCCGGTCTGGAATGCGGACTGTTCCTGGACAAATACCCGGATATGGACATGATTTCCTTCGGTCCCACCATCCGCGGTGTGCATGCCCCTGGAGAACGCCTGGACTTGGCCAGCCTCGATAAATTTGTTGAACACTTGACGGATGTCATCCAAAGACTCGCACGCGTATGATTGTAGCCCCCTCCATGCTCTCTGCCGATTTCGGCAACCTGCAAAAAGATATAGAAATGGTGAACCGCTCTGAAGCCGGCCTGTTTCACCTGGACATCATGGATGGTGTCTTCGTTCCGAACATTTCCTACGGTTTCCCCGTGGTAAAATCCATCGCCAAAGCAGCGCAAAAACCCATGGATGCCCACTTGATGATTGTGGACCCGGACCGGTACGTCAAACAATTCGCCGACCTGGGTGTGGAATACTTGAGTGTGCATTACGAAGCCTGCACACACTTGCACCGCTCCCTGACCAACATCCGCAACCTGGGCATGAAGGCCGGAGTCGCATTGAATCCGCACACACCGGTGTCTCTTGTGGAAGATGTGCTGGAATGCTGTGATTTTGTCCTGATCATGTCGGTCAATCCCGGATTTGGCGGGCAATCCTTCATTCCCCGCGCTGTTGAGAAAGTACGCCAACTGCGCACAATGATCCAACAACAAGGGCTGAATACCCTCATTGAAGTGGATGGTGGTGTCAACTTTGATAACGTGAAAATACTGGCTCAAGCAGGTACCGACATGGTCGTTGCCGGCAGCACAGTGTTCTCTGCAGCCGATCCGACGGATGCCATCCACCGCTTGACGAACCTCTGATCGCCCGCCTCAGGAAATCAGAGGCAATAAGCGATTTCTTGAAAAGCAAATGTACGCTCCTGTCCGAGTTCCTGATCCAGGACCCGCAGACAGGAGCGTTCGTCTATACCCAGGATGGTCCCGGTAAAACGCCGGTGGACAACGGTTGTCTTGTCCAGGTAAGAAGCCGTCTCACCCAGGCGGTACATCCGCCCCAGGTAATCTCTTTCCAACGACGGACGGCCGGTATCTTCGTCCTCCAAAAGTGAAGCCCGATGCAGCAGGCAAGTCATCAGATGGAGCAATTCCTCCTGAAGATCCAGCGGCTGGATCTCCCCTCCGGGACATAGCCGCTGACGCTCCAACTGCACAGAGGTCGGGTTGGGCAGGAAATCCGGAAATCCGGTCTGGTTCAAGTTCAGTCCGATACCCACGATGCTGTGCAGTATGCGCTCAGAAGTCAGACTATGCTCGATCAGAATCCCGCAGATCTTACGGTCTTCCACATAGATATCATTCGGCCATTTGATGCGGGAGGGGAGATTCCACCGTGACAAATAGTCACAAATTCCCAATGCCGCAACTTGTGAAATCAGGAACTGACGGGAAGGTGACAAATTGACCGGTTTGAATAACCATGAGAATGTCAGGTTCTTACCCGCATCACTGGTCCAGGTGTTTCCGCGCTGTCCGCGCCCACCGGTCTGGTTCAAAGCAGCCCAAACGGTTTGCTGTGAAGAACTTGCAGCTTGCTCCCATGCCAGTCGATTGGTAGAATCCACCTCAGGGTACCAATGAATTATTAAGTCCTTTCCCATAAATTGCACTATATTTGTAGTAACAAAAGTAAAAAAAAGAAATGAAAGAATTAGAAACGATTGCGAACGCAATGCTGGAAAAGAAAGGGCAGCAAGTCTGCTCGTTGGATTTGAGATCTGTAGGAACCGCCATATCCGATTATTTTGTCATCTGCAACGCTGATTCCACCACGAACGTATCGGCTATTTCCGACTACGTAGAGGAATGCATGATGAAAGAATGTAACCGCAAAGTGTTGCGGATGCAAGGTCGCGAAAACTCCTTCTGGATCATTCTCGATTATGCCGACATCGTCGTACACATCTTCCAGACCGAATACCGAAATTTCTACCGCTTGGAAGACTTGTGGGCAGACGCTCCCCGAAAAGAATACCAAGATAACGAATAATCACTTATGAGTCAAACAAATAAAAACAAGAAAAACACATCCGGCAACAGGAAAGGCAGCAACCCGCTGCAACGGAAACCCATCTTCAATTCCATGTGGTTCTATGCCCTGCTGATCGCCGGAACCTTTTACATCGTCAGCCTCTACAACCAGTCGGAACCGGTTCAAAGTGAACTCTACCTGTTTGAAGAAGAAATGGTTCCTGCGGGAGACGTAGAAAAAATCACCTACATTACCAATCAGAACCGTTGCGAAGTCACCATCAAGAAGGACAGCCTGGAAAAATACGCCTCCTACTTCGGTGGCCGGCTTCCCAAATACGGTCCTCACTTCTACTTTCAGGTCTCTTCTGCCTTTGAAGGCGAAAAGCAGCTGGGGGAACTGCGTAGAAGTCTGCCCGAAAACCAGCGTTTTTCCATTGAAACCGAAACCAGAAGTGACTATTTCGGTCGCATCATGGAATGGTTGCTCTTCCCCCTGCTGATGTTCGGTCTGCTCTATTTCATCATGTTCCGGCCGATGCAGAAAGGCATGGGCGGAGGTGGACAGGGCAACGGAGGATTTTTCTCCGTGGGCAAGTCCCAAGCCAAACTCTTTGACAAAGAGAACAACATCAAAGTCACGTTCAAGGATGTTGCCGGCCTGGATGAAGCGAAGGTGGAAGTCATGGAAATCGTGGATTTTCTGAAAAATCCTGCAAAATACACCGCACTGGGTGGAAAAATACCCAAAGGAGCCTTGCTGGTCGGCCCTCCAGGCACCGGAAAGACCTTGTTGGCAAAAGCCGTAGCAGGTGAAGCCAATGTACCGTTCTTCTCCATTTCCGGTTCAGACTTTGTGGAAATGTTTGTCGGAGTCGGTGCATCCCGCGTACGGGACCTGTTCCGTCAAGCCAAGGAAAAAGCCCCCTGCATCGTATTTATTGATGAGATTGATGCCGTTGGACGTGCCCGTGGCAAGAATGTCGGTTTCTCCTCCAACGACGAGCGGGAAAACACCTTGAACCAGTTGCTCACCGAAATGGACGGCTTCGGATCCAACTCCGGGGTCATCATCCTGGCGGCAACCAACCGTGCCGACATCCTGGACAAGGCCTTGATGCGTGCCGGACGTTTTGACCGCCAGATCCACGTGGACCTGCCCGAACTCAAGGAACGCGAAGCCATCTTCAATGTCCACCTGAGCAAACTCAAATTGAGCCAAGACCTTCAAATTGATTTTCTGGCCAAACAAACCCCTGGTTTTTCCGGAGCGGACATTGCCAACGTCTGCAACGAAGCAGCGCTGATTGCGGCCCGTCGCAACAAATCGGCCATTGAAAAACAGGACTTCCTGGATGCCATTGACCGGATCGTAGGAGGATTGGAACGCCGCAGCAAGATCATATCCCCTCAGGAGAAACGCACCATCGCCTTCCACGAAGCCGGACACGCAACGGTCAGCTGGCTGCTTCCCAATGCCAACCCTCTGTTGAAGGTCACCATCATTCCACGCGGAAAAGCCCTGGGTGCTGCCTGGTATTTGCCGGAAGAACGCCAACTCACCACCACAGAACAGCTGATGGATGAAATGGCAGCCACCTTAGGCGGTCGCGCTGCCGAGGAAATCATCAACGGCCGTATCTCAACCGGAGCCTTGAGTGACCTGAAAAAAGTCACCAAGCAGGCTTACGCCATGGTTTCCTACTTCGGAATGAGCGAACAAGTCGGACACCTCTCCTTCTACGACTCCTCCGACAGCGGATACGGATTCAGCAAGCCCTACAGCGAAAAGACGGCCGAACTGATTGACAAGGAAGCGCGAGCCCTGATTGACAAAGCCCACGAAACCGCTTTGGACATCTTGCGCAACAATAGGGAAGGCTTCACCCGACTGGCCCAACTGCTGTTGGAGCGTGAAGTCATCTTCAGCGAAGATCTGGAAAACATCTTTGGTCCCCGCAAAGCGGCAGAACCCATAAACGAACCGGCGGCATGAAAAGTTTTCTGATTCGGACAGCCAGCGGCATTGTTTTCGTCGCCCTGATGCTGATGGCCACCCTCTGGCACCCCATTGCTTTTGCCTTGGTTTTCGGTTTGATCATGATCGTAATGGAGTACGAATACTGGAACATGACCGTCGGTCCGCGTTTCCGGATACAGAAACTTCTGATTGCCGCAGCCTCCCTCTATGCATTCGCCGTAATGTTCCTGCAACGTTACGGCTATCCGCTTTCCTTGAAGATGCTGTTGCCCTTTACCCTGTTTCCGGCAATCTTCTTCCTGCTGCAACTCTACCGCAAAGACAAGTCCGATTTCAACCAATATCCCTTTCTGCTCATCCCCCTGGTCTACATTGCCCTTCCCTTCTGCCTGTTCCATTTCCTATGGAACATCGGTCCCGAAGGTTACTCGGGTATTCTCCTGCTGGGGATTCTGGTCCTGCTGTGGGCCTCCGATGTGGGAGCCTACCTGTTCGGCAGTCTGTTCGGTCAGAAGAACGGGCATAAACTTTTCCCTTCTGTTTCTCCCAAGAAATCCTGGGAAGGCTTTGTCGGAGGACTGCTGCTGGCCATTGCGGCAGGAGCGGTACTTTCCTGGCTGGATGTTTTTCATTTCAGTCGGTTACATGCCATGATCGCCGGCGCAATAGTGGCCTGCTTCGGCACATGGGGAGATTTGGTAGAATCACAAATAAAACGTAATTTTGGGGTCAAAGACTCAGGTAACATCATGCCGGGACACGGAGGCATGCTGGACCGCTTTGACGGTGCCTTGCTGGCCATCCCCGCTGTGACCACCTACCTGGTCTGCTTCGGACTCATCTAAAACCTGAACTTATGAAACTGCACAAAGAAGGCCGTACCATCATTGCTGCATCGTATGCCGTCTGCCTGATTATTTCTGCAGCGCTGTTTTACATCTATGGTTTCGCCTCATTCGGATCTTGGGCCTGGTTTACCGTCTCTTTCCTGTTTGCCTTCTTCAACATGATTTTCTTCCGCAACCCGGACCGTCAGGCCAACGGAACGGACCGGCTGGTCGGTGCACCTGCAGACGGAAAAGTGGTCATCGTCAAAGAAGTGACCGAAAACGAATACCTCAAGGGAAAAGCCATCCAGGTATCCATCTTCATGTCTCCGCTGAACGTCCACGTCAACTGGTACCCGATCCGCGGATTCGTGGAATACTTCCGCTACCACCCTGGAAAATACCTTGTGGCCTGGCACCCCAAGTCTTCCGAGAAAAACGAACGGACCACCATCGTCATCCGCAATCAGCAGAACGACCGGATTGTGCTCCGACAAATCGCTGGTTTTGTCGCCCGGCGCATTGTCTGCTACGCTGAATACGAACAAGCCGTCTCCCCCCAAGAGCAGGCGGGATTCATCAAATTCGGATCACGTGCAGACCTGTTCCTACCTGTTGACAGCAAGATTCTCGTCAAAGAAGGGGACAAAGTAACCGGCGCAGAAACCATCATCGCAGAAATCCCTGAACACACACCCCTAGCATAGAAATTGATCTCATGAAAAATTACATTGCCCAAAACCAGGAACGTTTCCTGAACGAATTGTTTGACCTGTTGAGAATCCCCTCCATCAGTTCGTCCTCCGAACACAAGCCCGACATGTACCGCTGTGCTGAAAAGCTCAAAGACTTGTTGCTGGAAGCCGGTGCAGATCTGGCCCAAGTATACGAAACCACCGGCCATCCGGTTGTCTATGGAGAGAAGATTGTGGATCCGTCCTGGAAAACCATCCTGATCTATGGACACTACGATGTACAACCGGTGGACCCGATCCAGTTGTGGCATTCCGACCCCTTCAAGCCGGAGATTCGAGATGGAGCCATCTATGCCCGCGGTGCAAATGACGACAAAGGCCAGAGTTTCATGCACATCAAAGCCTTTGAATACCTGGTACGCCAAGGACTGATGCGCCACAACATCAAATTCATTCTGGAAGGCGAAGAGGAAATCGGTTCACCGAGTCTGGCCGCTTGGGCAAAAGACCACAAAGACCTGCTCGCTTGCGACATCATGCTCGTATCCGACACCACCATGATCGGAGAAAACGTACCCTCCATCAACTGCGGTATGCGCGGACTTGCTTATGTGGAAGTGGAAGTGACCGGTCCGAACAAAGACCTCCACTCCGGCCACTACGGCGGAGCAGTGGTCAATCCGATCAACGCCTTATGTAAAATGATTGACCAGCTCATTGACGAAAAAGGCCGCATTACGGTCAAAGGCTTCTATGACGATGTCGTGGAACTGAGCCAAGCTGACCGGGAACAACTGAGCCGCGCCCCGTTCGATATGCAGGAATACAAAGAATTCCTGGACATTGATGATGTAAACGGAGAAGAAGGTTACACCACGCAAGAAAGAACAGGCATCCGTCCCTGTCTGGATGTGAACGGCATCTGGGGTGGATTTACCGGAGAAGGAGCTAAAACCGTACTTCCCTCCAAAGCCCACGCCAAAATTTCCATGCGTCTGGTTCCCAACCAGAACAACGAAAAGATCGCCAAGCTCTTCGAAGAACACTTCCTGTCCATCGCACCGAAAGGAGTCCGCGTGAAAGTGACCCCTCACCATGGAGGAAACGGCTTCCTGATTCCGATCTCCTCCCCGGCCTATCAGGCAGCCTCCCGCGCCATCCATGAAGTCTACGGTATCGAACCGGTACCCAGCCGGGGCGGTGGCAGTATTCCGATCCTGGCCGATCTCCAACAGATTCTGCAAGTCGATCCCCTGCTGATGGGCTTCGGATTGGAACGGGACACCATCCACTCCCCCAACGA
Organism: uncultured Rikenellaceae bacterium; assembly: GCA_937906485.1. Lineage (GTDB taxonomy): Bacteria > Bacteroidota > Bacteroidia > Bacteroidales > UBA932 > JAGCJX01. Next base: position 22,382 of record CALCYB010000031.1, on the reverse strand, counting down.
AAGTTACCTGCTTTCACAACTCTACAAAGGCATGGAATCCATTGCCTTGTTCTACCGGTACTTTTAATTGAACCCTTTAGCAGCCCTCGGATATGCAACTGATTGAAACCATCCAGCAAAAAGAAAGTTTCCTCTGCGTAGGTCTGGACAGCGATCCCAACCTGCTTCCGCCCCATCTGGCCGGAAAAGAGAATGCCATTTTTGAATTCAACCGCGCCATCATTGATGCTACCGCTCCCTATGCCGTTGCCTACAAGCCGAACACGGCCTTCTACGAAGCGGAAGGAGCCGCCGGCTGGGAACAACTTGAAGCCACAGTTGCCTATATCAAAACCAACTATCCCGAATGTTTTGTCATCGCAGATGCCAAACGGGGAGATATCGGCAATACAGCCCAACGCTATGCCCGAGCATTTTTTGAACGCATGGATTGCGATGCCGTCACCTTGGCCCCTTACATGGGCAAGGACTCCATTGCACCCTTCCTGGCGTACGAAAACAAATACGCCATTGTGCTGGCTCTGACCTCCAACCCGTCTGCCGTTGAGTTGGAAACCCGGATCTTAAATGACGGCACCCCCTTGTACGAGCAAGTCATCCGCCAATGTCTCGGATACGAAGGCAGCCAACGGATCATGTTCGTAGTCGGTGCTACCCGTCCTGAGAAACTGGCCGATATCCGCGCCCTTGCACCGGATTCCTTCTTCCTGGTACCCGGTGTCGGAGCACAAGGCGGAACCGTCGAAGAAGTGGCCAAATACGGACTGAATGCACAATGCGGTCTGCTGGTCAACTCTTCCCGCGGCATCATCTTTGCCTCCAAAGGTGAAGATTTTGCAGAAGAAGCCGGCCGCCAGGCCCGCATTCTGGCAGAAAAAATGGCTGCCTACCTATAGACAGCCATTTCACCAACGAGATCATACACGGTTTACAGTGATCCTGTGAACCGTGTTACTTTTTCTTGGGCATAGTCCAAGGTTACCGTAAAGGTCGTTTCACCACTGCCGGGCAGGTCGTACATCGGATCCAACATGATGGCCTCACAGATGGAACGCAGTCCACGTGCTCCCAACTTGTACTTCAAGGCCGTTTCCACAATGTACTCCAACACCGGCGGTTCGATCACCAGTTTAACGCCATCCAGCTCGAAGATCCGTTCATACTGCTTGACCAGCGCATTCTTGGGCTCGGTCAGGATGCGCAGCAATGCGTCACGATCCAGCGGATTCAGGTAAGTCAGCACCGGAAGACGACCAATGATTTCCGGAATCAGGCCATACGAACGCAAATCCTGCGGAGCGATGTGCTTGAGAAGATTTTCCTTATCAATCTGCTCATTCTTCTTCTGTGCACCGTAACCTACGACTTTGGTATTCAGACGTTGAGCAATCTTCCGTTCAATTCCCTCAAACGCGCCTCCACAGATAAAGAGGATGTTCTGGGTATTGACCGCCACCATCGCCTGCTCCGGGTGTTTTCTTCCGCCCTTGGGTGGCACATTGACGATACTACCTTCCAGCAGTTTGAGCATAGCCTGTTGAACACCCTCACCGGAAACGTCCCGGGTAATGGAGGGGTTATCGCTCTTGCGGGCGATCTTGTCGATTTCATCGATGAACACAATGCCCCTTTCTGCCCGTTCCACATCATAGTCAGCTTCCTGCAACAAACGCGTCAAAATGCTTTCCACATCTTCCCCGACATAACCGGCTTCGGTCAATACAGTAGCGTCCACAATCGCAAAAGGTACATTGAGCATCCGTGCGATACTCTTGGCCAGCAAGGTTTTACCGGTACCTGTCGCCCCCACCAAGAGAATATTGGACTTTTCCAGTTCAATATCCGTAGGGCCTTCACCAGAACGGGCCGCTGCCTGAATCCGTTTGTAGTGGTTATAGACCGCTACCGAAAGAAACTTCTTGGCATCATCCTGGCCAATCACATAGTCATCCAGAAAGGTCTTGATGTCCCGAGGACTCTTGGGCAAGCCTTTTCCCTGTTCGGGCAATGCGCTTTTCTTCTTCTTGCTTTTGGCAGGAAGTTCTTCACCGAAATACTCCCGTACATGGTTGGAGATGGTCATTGCACACTCCACACAAAGAAAAGCGGAGTTTGTTCCCAGGAACATCTCCACTTGATCTTCTGTCCGTCCGCAGAACGAGCAACGGTTTTTGTTATTTTTTGCCATTGGCTTTATTCGCTTTGGTCAATATCTCATCAATCATACCATACTTGACCGCCTCCTGCGCCGTCATCCAGTAATCTCGGTCCGCGTCTTTTTCAATCTGCTTGAGGCTCTGACCGGAATGTTCTGAAATGATGGTATACAGATCGTGTTTCAATTTCTTGATTTCACGTGCCGTTATCTCAATGTCGGAGGCTTGTCCTTCTACACCCCCCATCGGCTGGTGAATCATCACCCGGGCATGGGGCAACGCAGAACGTTTTCCGGAAGCTCCCGCTGTCAGCAGCACAGCAGCCATGGATGCCGCCATACCGGTACAGATGGTAGCCACATCCGGAGAGACCAGTTGCATGGTATCGTAAATCCCCAGGCCGGCGTACACCACGCCGCCCGGAGAATTGATATAAATCTGAATATCCGATTCCGGATCGGTTGACTCCAGGAACAGCAACTGAGCCTGAACGATATTTGCCACATCATTGTCAATCGGGACACCAAGGAAAATGATCCGGTCCATCATCAGACGGGAGAAGACATCCATCGTCGCGATGTTCAACTGACGCTCTTCAATGATCGAAGGGTTGATGTATCCGGCTGTCACATTGGCATATTGATGCAATGCCAGGGAACTGATACCCGGACAAGCCCTTGCAAATTTTTCAAAATCCGTTGCCATACTTTCTTTCGTCGTGTTCCGGTTATTCGTTCATTTTACGCAGTTTGTCAATGGTCGCCTTTTTCTTTTCAATGGTGACCGTTGCACGGACATAGTCCAACACCAGATTTTCTTCTACCTTTTCGTAAATACGACGGCCTTCTTTTTCGTTGGCCAACAAGGTTTCAGCATACTTGGTCAAGTGCTCTTCTGGAACATTGTTCAGACCGTACATGGCGAACTGATAAGCTGCCAGACGGGAGGCTTGTTCCACCAACGCTTCGCGGGTCACTTCCAGGTTTTGTTCCTTCATGATGCGCTGCGCAATGCTTTGCCAACGGAAGTCTTTCAGGAAGAGCGGGAAATCCTTTTCGATTTCTTCCATGGTGAACTTGCCGTCGTTCACATAGTACAACCAGCGTTTCATGAATTCTTCCGGCAATTGGATGTTGGTCTTGTCCAACAGGTATTGGCGGGCATCCAGCATAAAGCGGTAGTCGCTTTCCTGTTTGTTCTCGTCTGCGAGGCGTTCCTTCAATTTTGCATCGAAAGCAGCTTCATCAGCCACATTTCCTGCACCGAACATCTGGTCAAACAATTCTTGGGTAGGCTTTGCAGGAACGAAGTTTTTCACTTCCTTGATTTCCACGTTGTAGATCGGGTCAATGTTGGCCAGCTCTTCTTTCTTCACCTTCAACATCGCTGCACGGTCTGTTTCGTTGGTGAACACTTCGTTTACATTCAAGGTCAGGGATTCTCCAGCTTTCTTACCCAGGAACAGACCCTTAGCGGCCTCATCCGTAATGGTTTGCAATGAAATATAGGTGTTTTCAATGCGGTTTTCACCTTGTACCAGGTCAGCGATAATGAAATCGTCGTTCTTTACGGTTTCGCAGGCTTCCAGCTGGCCGTATTGCTTCAGTACATTGGTCTTGTATTCTTTGAATGCTTTTTCAGTAGCGGACACTTCGTAGTACGGAATCTTGTCATCAGCGCTCAGGTTCAATTCAAATTGCGGAGCCAACGCGATGTCAAACACAAATTCGAAGTTTTCACCGTTTTCCCAGTCATTCTTGGATTCCTTTTCTTCGTTCGGGAGCGGTTCTCCGATAACGGTCAGGTTGTTATCTTGAATGTACTTGTTCAGTCCTTCAGAGATCAGTTCGTTGATGGCATCGGACAAAGCGGCATGACCGTGCATTTTTTCGATCAGGGACATCGGGGCTTGTCCTTTACGGAAACCGCGGATATCTGCTTCTCTTCTGAACTTGTTCAGGGATTTCTTCTTCTTGTCGGCGTAATCTTCTTTACCGAATTGCAATGCGACTTGAGCTACCAAACCGTCATTCTTGATTTCTTGAATATTCATATCGTTGTATTAAAATATTTTTACCTATTATAATAAGCGCGCAAAGTTAGTAAAAAAACAGACATCCGAAAGGATTTATCCGGATTTCCTTTTACCTGAAACCAGTTTATAAAAAATCACCATATTTTTTTGAATTTGTCAGAAATTAACTATCTTGGACCGTTTTTTCAAACTTTAACCAAAACCTGAAATAAATTAACAACATTAATAGTATAAAACCATGCGAAAAAGAAGCTTTCTTTATGCGTTGCTCGCGTGCTCAGCAGCCTTCTCATTAGGTTCCTGCAGCCACGAAATGGAATTTGATCCCAACCAACCCGAGCAAGACGAGGCCGTTGTATCCTCTTCATTCAAACAAGGGTTTGTCATCCTGCAAGTTTCCGAAGAACTGGCAGCCCTTCTGGAAGACAACATGGACACCCAAGGAGAGGTGAAAAGCATCGGCGTCAAGTCTTCCGATGCCATCCTGACAGAAATGGGTGTAAGCACCATGTACCGTACCTTCCCCTATGCCGGAAAATTTGAAGCCCGGACCCGTGCTGAAGGCATGCACCTGTTCTACAACGTTCACTTTGACGAGCAGATTCCCTTGACCCGTGCACAAAGTGATTTCTCCAAGATCGATGGTGTAACCGCTGTGGAACTCCGTCCCAACGTTACCCGTGACAACTACCAGGTCATTGATGCAACCGACGATATAAGCGCCAACCGCACAGGGGGAAGCACTTTCTTCAATGACCCCAAGCTCAAACAGCAATGGCACTACTACAATGACGGTACCTACCGTGGAAAAGCCGGTTGCGACATCAACGTGGAACCCGTATGGAAAGATTATACCGTAGGCAGCGGTGAAGTGATTGTTGCCATCGTGGATGGTGGCGTCGAACTGACCCACGAAGACCTTCAGGCAAACATTTGGGTAAACGAAGCAGAATACAATGGAGAAGCTGGTGTGGACGATGACCGCAACGGTTTTGTGGATGACATCCATGGTTTCGACTTCGTTGACCGCAAAGAAATCATTGGAGATGATCACGGTACCCACGTAGCAGGAACCGTTTCTGCCGTAAACAACAACGAAATCGGTGTCTGCGGGGTTGCCGGTGGTGACTTTGCCAACAACATTCCGGGTGTCCGCATTCAGTCCGCTCAAGTGTTCGCTGGAAAGAATTCTGCAGCAAGTTTCTCTTCTGCTATCAAATACGGCGCTGATGCCGGAGCTGTCATCTCCCAGAACAGTTGGGGCTACACCGATGGCAACGGTAACGCCATCAGCACCATCTACCCTTCTGATGAAGCTGCGGTAGACTACTTCAACAAATACGCCGGTATGGACGAAAATGGCCAACAGGTAGGTCCCATGGCCGGAGGTATCGTCATTTTTGCTGCCGGTAACGAGGATTCACCTTACGGGTCGCCCGCAATGATCGAAGATGCCATTGCGGTAACTTCCATCGGAGCTGACTTCCAACGCGCCTACTACTCCAACTATGGAGACTGGACGGACATCGCTGCTCCCGGTGGCGCAAACAACGATATTTTGAGTACGGGTACCAAAAACCGCTATATCCAAATGAATGGTACCTCTATGGCTTGTCCTCACGTTTCCGGTGTAGCTGCTTTGATCGTATCGCGTCACGGTGGTCCCGGATTTACCCGCGAACAGTTGTGGGACATGTTGCTGGACAACGCCAACCCGATCATTTACGAAGGTGATTACAACAAGCAGTACCGCAACCTGCTGGGTAGAGGTCTTGTTGATGCAATGGCTTCCATTTCTTCCGGCAGCAAGATCGCTCCCGATCCTGTAACCGACCTGGATATCACCACCTCCGGAGCCAACCTGTTGCTCGAATGGACCATTCCTGCGGATGAAGATGACCAAATCCCTACATTCTTCAACGTTTACTACAGCGAACAAAGCTTCGGTACGGACCTTGACCGCAGCAGTCTTCCTTCTGGTGTCAGCACCATCCGCCTTACCAACACCACCGCAGCAGGCGAAGCCTACTCACACATTTTGGCAGGTCTGAAAGAAAACACCACCTACTACGTGGCAGTAGATGCTCAAGACAATTCCAAGAACAAGTCCGAACTGAAAGAAGTGGTTTCAGCAAGCACTTCCAGCAACCGGGCACCGGTCATTGACAACGAAGATATCTCATTGGTAATCCGTTATGCTGACGTGGTGAAAGAAACCATCACCTTTGCTGACCCTGACCTGGATGCCGTGACCTGGACACTGGAAAAAGACACCCCTGCCCTGATGGCCAAAGAAGACGAACCCGGCAAAGTAACCTTGACCTTCACCGGAATGAACGATGCGGCAGGTGACTACGAAGCACGCTTCATCGTTACCGATGCCCACGGAGCGACAGCCTCATTGCAAATCACATTCTCCATCGAAACCAATCAGGCGCCCGTGCTGAAAGGACAAATTCCGGCTGTGGTGCTGACCAACACCAACGAAGAATACTCCTTCGATGCCACCCCTTATATCTACGACGCTGACGGAGAAGTTCTGAACTACTCTTTTGCCATGAATCCGACCGGTATTGTACGCGTCAACAACGAAGACAACAAAATCATAGTATACTCCCTCAAATATGGCAATACCAAGGTTTCAGTAACCGCACGCGACAAAGCTGGTGATCAAGTCAAAACCGAATTTGACGTAGTGGTACTGAATCCGGAAGAAACCGTATCCTGCTACCCGAACCCGGTAACGGAAGGTAAACTCTATATCCGTACTTCTTCTGTGGAAAACAAGGATGTTGAAGTGGTACTGTCAAACGGAAATGGAGCTACTGTCCATGAAGCCAATTACCAAATATCAGCCATCAACCCGGCGCTTATCGATATGAGTGAAATGGCCGCTGGTTCTTACATCGTGACCATGACCTTTGAAGGGAATACTTACACCGAATACATCGTTAAATTGTAATTGAGATTATGAAAAGCATTAGAATATTCAGCATTGCGGCCCTGATTTTTGCCGCTGCATCCACGGCCTTTGCCCAAACGGGCGGCTTCCTGAACCAACCCGACGATGCCCGCTCCCTGGCAATGGGGGGTGCCGTTCTGGGTCTGAATGGGGATGCCGGAACCATCACCGTCAACCCTGCCTCTATGGCACTGAGCGAATATACGTATTCCGTAAATGTCGGATACCTGGGCTATCAACCCATGGCCAACATGAACAACCAGTTCAACCTGGCCGGATTTGCAAAGTTCTCCGACAGTTTTTCGATGTCGGTATTCGGCAAATACGTGATGATGCCTGCATACGGGATCAAAGATAATGCCGGCAACCTGTTGAGCGAATTTACTCCCTCTGAATTGGCTGCCGGGCTGGGCTTTGCCTACCGCCTGGGCGATAACCTTTCTGTCGGCATCAATGCCAAATTTATCCGTTCTGCCATCTCCAGTGCGGAATATGTGGACATCTACCAAGATGGTACAGCATTTGCCGGAGACGTTACCGTCATGTACCGCCTCAATGCCCTGCAGATCTCTGCGGGTGTGACCAACATCGGCACTCAAATGTCCTATGTAATTGACGGTGAAGGCTACCAACTTCCGGCAGCCGGACGTCTGGGCATCGGCTACGGCACTCAATTCTCCAACCTTTCACTGAACGCATCGGCGGAAGTGGATTACTACCTTTACCACGCTACCCTGGGCGCGGGTCTGGGTTTGGAATTGGGTTATGCAGACACCGGTTTCCTCCGTGCCGGTTTCCACTATGCCAGCGGTGAAGCAACCCTTCCGACCTACGCTTCCGTTGGTTTGGGTGGCAAATTCGGCAAACACAACCTTGGCTTGGCCTACTTGCTGCCTTTGGGCACAGAGGTGCTTAAGAACACATTCATGATCAGCTACGGATTCAACTTCTAATCTGTCTGAACAAAAAAACATAGACTCCTGTTGTCGTTTTCCTTGGTGGACCGGCAGCAGGAGTCTCCATATATACCCAGCAAACGCATGAAAAAGACATTCATTATCCTTGCCTCCATGCTACTGGCCTACGGCAGCATGGTAACGGGCTGCAACCGAGCGAATGCAGACAGCGGCACCAAAATCATTTCCTACAACATCCGTCTGAGTACAGTCAACGATGGCCCCAACAACTGGGAGTTGCGCAAAGAGGCAACAATCCGGATGATCAATCAAGAAGAACCGGCCGCATTCGGTCTGCAGGAAGCCATGCCGGAACAAATCCACTACTTGGAAGAACAGTTACCGGACTATCACCGTGTCGGTGTTGGCCGGGAAGACGGTCACGAAAGTGGTGAGCACTGTGCCATCTTCTACCGTCACAAGGACTACCACTTGCTGGAACAAAGAACCCTCTGGCTCAGCCAGACCCCCGACTCTGTTTCCATGGGTTGGGATGCGGCTTGTCTGCGCACCGCTACCTTTGCCAAACTCCAGCACCGTAAAGACGCAAGGACATTCTGGTACATCAATACACACCTGGACCATATCGGTCAAATTGCCCGGAGATCGTCAATTGAATTGCTCATCAAGTGGATAGAGGCCATCCGCGCCGAAGAGCCCGATACCCCGATTCTTTTGGGCGGAGACATGAATGCCACCCTGGAGGACCCCATTTTCAGTCCCTTGCTTACCTTGATGAAGGTTGCCCAACAAACAGCCCCTCAAACCGACGAAGCCGGCACCTACAACGGCTGGGGCAAAGTGCACCCGGCTGCTCCGATTGACCACTTCTTCTATTTGGGAATGCAACCCGTCCGCTTTGACAACCTTAACGGAGACTATGGAGTCCCCTTCATTTCCGATCATTATCCCATTTCTTTCACCTGGATGTAAGCCTTATGCAACATTTTCAAAATTGGATCGTCTTATAGATAGAACGAAACAGATACAGATGTTGCACCCGAGAACCAACATAGAAACGCTTTACAACACCTATTCCAGAAAGTTGTATTTCATCAGTCTCCGTATTACTACGGACCCGATGGATGCGGAGGAAGCGATGCACGATACCTTCCTGAAGTATGACCGGCTATGGAACAAGGGAAGAATCGAAAAAATTGAACATTGGCTCACACGAACCTGTGTCCGGCTGTCCATTGACCGCCTTCGAAAAAAGAAAAGAGAAGCGATCTTCAAGGATATGCTGACGGCGGACTGTCTCCAGGGAGCCGCTTTCTGCGATGACACAAGCTTGACCGAGGAGGCTGCATTTGACCTGACGGCTATCAAACAGAATATTTTGCTGCTTCCTGACGGATTTCGTCTGATTCTGAGTCTTCACCTGCTGGAAGGCTATGACTATGAAGAAATCGCAGAAATCACCCAACTCAAACCCTCTTCTGTAAGGAGCCAGTACCTGCGCGCCAAAAAACGTCTCTTTCAAATCCTAACCCAACCATCCTCTCAAAATGATGAACACAATAGATAACAAAGATCCGATGGAATCCTTTATTCTCCATCATCACAACAGTTTCTACGAAGGAGAGTTGCCTGAAGGTCACTTTTCCCGCTTTCAACGGGAACGCAGACAGCGTCGGGTCTCGCGCTATGGCACTATTCTGGCTGGTGTTCTCCTACTTGCCCTATTTCTGATGCTTCCCCTTGCAAATCCTTATGATGAGCCCCATCATGTAGTAAAGGAGCATCAACTCCGGATGAACGCCATAGAATCAGACATCCTGTCCCTGTGCAAAACGATGGATCCAGGACAAGCCAAAGAAACCATTCGTGCAGTCCGGCACATCACCTTTGAAGCCATACCCCTATCAGAACAACTCCCCCAAGAACTGCCCAAACAAGAAAGGATCCGCATCCTCAACCAATACTACCAGAAAAAAACAGATGGTCTGATAAAACTCAAAAATCTGCTGGTTGATCACCTCCAGGAAGAAAGGAACAACTTATAGAAACACAATATCAAATTACTGACAACATGAAAAGGACTTTACTCACCCTTCTGATCATTGCCTGCTCCCTAGAATGGACCCAGGCGCAAACCATCCACGAAACCATTACCACCCAGGCATTCACAAAGATTGATGCATCCTATGCCTATGATATCGAAATCTGCAAAGGAGAATCAGAGTCAATCGAACTCTCTTGTCCCGAGCGAATTCGCAAATACCTGGACATTAGCGTTCGTAACAGCACATTGCGACTGAAGGCAGATCCTCCGAGAGGATTCAGACTGGATAACGAAGAGAAAATCATGGTCAAAGTCACCATGAAAGAGATCAAGTCCATCAACCTTTCTGGCGCATCCAGTGCCACTTCGGCGGCTCACTTCACAACAAAAGAATTTGATTTGTCCCTTAGCGGAGCTGCCGAAATCAACGATGAACTATGCATCCATGCAGACAAATTCACCTACTCGTTGAGCGGAGCATCCGAAGCCGCTGTCAATGGAAAATTCGGTATCATCCGCGGGCATGTTTCCGGATCCTCCGAACTGGAAATAAAGGGCAACAGCACCGACATAGAAATCAGTTGCAGCGGAGCATCGAATGTCACTTACTCGGGAGAAGTGAAAGAAAAGACAAATGTTATCTGCTCAGGTGCATCTGAAGTAGAATTGGAAGGCAGCACCGCTGAAATCTTCATTGACTGTTCCGGAGCATCCGAGGTTGATGCCCAGGATATGATTGCCCAAACGGGAAGCGCAATAGCGGGCGGAGCATCTTCCATCAGAATCTACGGAGATAAAAAACTCGTCCTGAAAAGCAGCGGCAGCTCCAAGATCCGCTACTATGGCGAAGCCAAGGAGTTGATCCAACCGGACAACAACATCCAGCGGGGCAAGTAATGTGAACCATTGGGGATCGCATAAAAAAAGAAAGGATGGCTTTTCAGTCATCCTTTCTTTGCGGTGCGGACGGGACTCGAACCCGCGACCCCCGGCGTGACAGGCCGGTATTCTAACCAGCTGAACTACCGCACCAATTCGTCTGGTTCTCGTTTGGGATTGCAAATATAGATACTTTTTTTCAAACTCCAAAAAAAATCGAAAAATTATTCATCTTTTTTTTCAAAAAAAGTAAAATGAACATTGCCATATTTTCTCTCTTTGAGGAAAAACGGATGATTATCAAAGCGATAACTATCCGGATGCTCCAGAATAAACTGTCCTCCCTCTTTCAGAATGTTGGCTTGAAAAATCTTTTCAGGGAGTGCGTCAAGCTGATCCAAATCATAAGGAGGGTCTGCAAAAATCAAATCATAACGGGCACGACAGATCCCCAAGAAATCAAAAACATTGTTCCTCACCACCTGCACGGTCTTCTGAAGGCCCAATGCCTCCACATTCTTTCTCAATACAGAAACATGCAGGGCATTCATCTCAATGGCGTGTACCGGAGTGGCCCCGCGTGATGCGAATTCAAAGGAGATCGCACCCGTTCCGGCAAAAAGATCCAAGACAGCACATCCCTCCAGGTCCCATTCGTTGGAAACGATGTTGAAGAGTCCTTCCTTGGCAAAATCCGTAGTCGGTCGGGAACCGAAACGGGCGGGAGGGTCAAAAGAGCGTCCTTTTAATTTTCCACCTACAATTCGCATCGTTGTACTCCTGAAAAATAACGTTTCAATAAAGCCTCTCTATTGGCGGAAAGCGGACCGAAGTACCTCAATGTGGTCAGCCCTGGATTGAACATCACTTCCTTCATCACAGCAAAGAGATAATAGCAGGTCGTTTCAAAATCTTTGACCGCATAGGAGTTCACCAGACGCAATGCACCACCTTCTGAGGCAACAATGTGTGCAAAACCACCATCATAGGCGCACAATACCCGATTATAGTCCGACAACGAACCTGCAAGTTCCAAAAGGCGCGCAATGATCGGGTAAAACGAAAAATCTTCAGAATTGAGGTGATTCCTGACTGAAGTAACACCACTGGGCAAGGCGAAGAGCAAACGGGCATCCGTGTCATCAATGGGTATGGATGAGACCTCATCGTATTCGGGGATCTCATACAACTGTGACAGACACGAGAGCTCCGACGCAGCAAAATCTTTGGGCACAAGCGTATGCTTTTCGGTATCAAAATACACACGGATGGATCCGAACGGAGATTTCAACAAAGGATGGGCAGCCACTGCCTTTTTGAAGGGCAGTTCCACATCCACAGGGGTAAAGACCTTGTGAGGATAGGATACGGTCTCGTGATGATACAAATTTCCTTTACGGTCCTTTATCTTAAAAGAAAAACCACTCAAGCCGACTTGAATGGTTAATCCGTATTGGACTGTATCTTTACTCAACCTTCTGTCAAGCAATACAGCCATATTCTGTCTATGATTATTCCCAGTTACCGGCGTTATTGTTCGGGCTGGTCACACTACCTACCATCAGGCCTTTGTAGCGATGCATTGCTTCCTGATCAGCATTCAGGTTGATGATCAATTGGTTGTCCAAGCCTTTCAACAAGAGGTCATAAGGCATGCAGGCTTCAAACAAGGGAACGTTCACACCAGATACCACGCGAACCACCGCTTCGATTTGGACGGGTTCTTTGCCGGAGAACGGAATGTATTTCAAAGAGTCAATCACGAAGTTGGAACGGCTGTGGAACAAAGTGTCCTTAATGGCAATCTTCACGCTGTCACGGAACACGCGTTTTTGAGCCACTGCCAAAGAGTCATCCATAGAACCGATTTGACGAACGACGGTCATCTGGCCATTGTTGTACATGTCGATCAAACTGTCGATGTCAGCGGTATAACGACCGTTGACAGCCTTGAACATTACTTCCAAATCCCGAATGTCTTTCAGTCTTTGGATGGCAACTGCTTCTCTACGGTCCAATTCCTTTTCAAAACGGACCGGAGTCATGATACTTTCGAAAATCAAATAGGCCAGAATCACAATAACGGCCGGAAAGATCAGATAGGTAAGTAATTTCTTTAACATATTGCGAATCAATTATCTAATATTCATTGCTGTCAAAAGGACCCACAAAAATAAAAATAATAATTAGCACTTGCAATATATTTTTAATTTTGCAGTCGAAAAAAAGAACAGAACATGCCTGACCAAATCTCCATCACACTGCTTACGCACACCCATCCCGACGGGGATGCTGTCGGCTCCAGTATCGGCCTCTATCACTTTCTCAAAGCGTTGGGCTACCAACCGAAGGTGGTATTTCCGGACAACGTACCCGACAATCTCAAGCACCTGCTCCCCGACCCAGTCTGCATCCACGAAGAGGAAAAAGAACTTGGGGACCGGTTGCTTGAAAATTGTGATCTGCTGATCGGTCTGGACTTCAACCAATACTCAAGAACCGGAAGCGCCCAATTTGCAGCCGCCCGCTCCAAGGCCCGCAAACTGCTGATTGACCACCATCTTGCTCCAGATATCCCTGCCTTCGACCAGGTCTATTCCGAGCCGCAACGCTCTTCCACCTGCGAACTGCTGTATTACCTGCTGTTGCAGCATCCCCAAGTTCAGGGGAAGCCCGCCTGCATTCCCCAAAAGGCCCTCTACTGCCTGACCACCGGACTGATTACCGATACCAACAATTTCAACAACTCGATCTCACCGGCAACCTTCCGTATGGCGGCCGACGTGTGCGAACAAGGCATCGATCTGGACCAGATCAATGAACAACTCTTCCGTTCCAACCGCCCCAACCGCATGGATCTGATGGGCTTTCTGCTGGAAAATCGGCGGACCTTCCTCCCCGAATACGGAGCAGAATACCTGCTTTTCACGCTGGAAGACCAGAAAAAATTCGATTATTTGCCCGGAGAATCAGAGGGTTTTGTAAATTTGCCCCTGCAAACGAAGCGCGTACGCATTTCTGCCCTGTTCACCGAAACCGCAGAAGGCCATGTACGGGTATCGCTCCGTTCCAAACGCGGATTTTCAGCCAACCGGCTGGCGCGGATGTTTTTCAACGGAGGGGGGCACGAGAATGCAGCCGGTGGCCGGCTGTTTATTCCGATGGATCAGGTACCCGGGTATTTCGCTCACGCTGTCGGAGTATTCCTCCAGCAAGAACAGGATACCAGAGAGTAGGCACGACATTTGCTGAATTGACACCGATGTTTGACCAAGACCAAGTATGCACAGTAACAAAACATACAACCTACTGATACTCTTGTCGGTATTCTTCCTATCCAGTTGTACCAAACAGGAACTGGAGACCAAGATTGCCTCCCAGGAGCAACAGATTGACCGCTTCATCACCGCCCAGCAGGACCGAGGGGTTCGGGTCGTACGCAAGAACGGATCTAACCGCCTGGTGCTGGAAGAGGGAAAGGATGCCAACGGACAACTGCCCCAAGACTCACTGCAATACGGAGATTCCGTGCGGTTCTACTACGCTGGCTATATCTTCAGCAATGGACCCGGCACCTTGTTTGCCACCAACCACGAGGCCACCGCACAAGCCAAAGGTTTCCAACTGACTGACCCTTCCTTTGAAATCGAAGCCTGGCTGTATCAGAAAAACCAATGGATTCCGGGCTTGGACAACGGTTTTTACGGCGTCCGTACCGGAGAACACGGTTACATTGTCTTTTCTGCCAAACATGGATTTGAAGACGAATCCCTCTACAACATTCCCAGACTATCCCCTCTGATCTACGAATACTGGATCGAGGCCATCAAATAAAACAGAAAAATATGACCTACAAGCACTTACTCAGCTTATTCACACTGATGACCCTTGCGGCAATGTTTACCGGTTGCGCCGAAGAGCAGTCCGAAAGCGAAGAACACGTACAGCGCCGTCTGCTGGAGGCCTACATTAAAGTCAACTACGGTGACCAATACCAACCGACTGCATCCGGCATGTACATCATCCCCCTCAAGAGCGGGACCGGAGACTTCATCATCCAGGATAGCTGTTACGTTCTGGTGAACTATGAAGTACGCTCCATGGGCGACATCATTCTGGAAAGTTCTTATGAATCCACCGCACAAGCCATGGGTACCTATGCTCCCAACCACTACTACGGCAGACACCTGTGGAAGATTGGAGAAGGCGGTGTGAACGACGGACTGGAAGAATTGTTACGCAGCATCCGCATTGGTGGCGCAAGCCGGGGTATTATTCCCCCCTGGTTGGCTTCCGAAAATGCCAATGAGAACATCACCGCTTCCGGCAGTGAATCCATCATCATCTACGACGTACAGCTGGACAGCATGATCCGCAACCGCCAGCAGTACGAATACAACCGACTGCAGAAGTTTTCCTACGACTACTACGAAAACATGGATTCCCTGGCAAAAGGCTTTTATTTCAAACGTTTGACCACCAGCAACGACACCATTCCGGACAACGTGGAAGTACAACTCCGCTACGTCGGCCGCTACCTCTCAGGAAAAGTCTTTGACACCAACATTGCTGATACCGCAAAACGCTACGGCTTCTATTCGGGCAGTGACAACAACTACACCACCTTGGGCGTCACTTACCGCGACTCTTTGGATAGGATGCTTGAAGATAGCGAATTGGTTGACGGCTTTACCCGTGCTGTTCACGGAATGAACTTCGGAGAACGCGCCATCACCTTCTTCTCATCAGATTGGGGATATGGCAGCACCAGCCAGGCATCCACCGGAGGTGTTCCGGCATGGGAGCCCCTCTTCTTCGAAATATGGATTAACCCGAAAAACTAACTACCGGTTTTCCACCAGGCTGACGATCAGATCCGCCGCCCGATCCACCCCCATAAAGGAGGTATTCAGACACAAATCATAGGATGCGGCAGCGCCCCATTTCTTGAACGTATAGAAATTATAATAGGAGGCCCTTTTCCGGTCTCCTTTTTCTATGCACTCCAAGGCTTCCTTCTCGGTAATTCCCAAAGAAGCCACCAGTCGGGCGACACGGTCCTCACAACTGGCCGTCAGAAAGACGGTCAGCACATCATTCCGATCGCGCAGGACATAATCTGCACACCGGCCCAAAAAGATGGCCGGTCCCTCATTGGCAATGCTACGGATTGCCTCACTCTGCCATTGGAAGAGCTGGTCCTCCGACAATACCGAAACAGAACCTTGTCCTGCCACGTTCCCCAGAAAAAGTGCCCGGAGTGTGGTCAGAAAACTCTGCTCGTCCTTCTGTTCAAAGAATTCGGGAGCCACACCACTCTCCACCGAAGCGCGAGTCAGCAATTCTTTGTCATAGACCGGAATGGACAGACGTTCAGACAACAGGCGGGCCACCTCCCTACCCCCGGCACCCAATTCACGTCCAATGCAAATACAAGATTTGGTTTTCATCTTATTCGGGTTTAAAGCTCTTCATAAAACGGAGCAGCAGGACAACTGCCACAACACAGGAAATAGCATCCGATACCGGCAGGGACATCCAGACCCCTTGAATTCCATAAATCAAGGGGAGAGCAATCAAAGCCGGCAACAGAAAGAGCAACTGACGGGACAAGGACAGAAAGATAGCCCTGCCGGCAAATCCCAGACTCTGGAAGAAGTTGGAAATGACCACCTGCACACCCACCAGCGGAAAGGCCATCATCACCACCCGCAGACCGACCGCCGCATTCTGGAGCAGCTGCTCGTCATTGGTAAAAATGGAAACGACCGTAACCGGGAAAAGTTCACACACCACAAAACCGAGACACATTACCATCACCGCATAACCGATTGTCTTTCGGAGTACCTCTTTTACCCGATCATACTGTTTGGCACCGAAATTATAACCGGCAATCGGCTGCATACCTTGAGTCAGCCCCATACAGATCATCAGAAACAGGAAGGAGACACGGTTCACAATACCGTATGCCCCGATAGCCAGGTCTCCGCCATATTTTTTCAGGCTCTGATTCAAAAAGATGACAATAAAACAAGAAACAAAATTCATCAGAAAGGGAGCAAGACCGATCGACAGGGATTTCTTGGCAATTTGCCAATCCAGGCGGAACTGTCCTTTTTCAAAATGGATCAACTCCTGACGGTTCAAAAAACGGTGGACAATCCAGGCCAAAGACACACATTGGGCCAGTACCGTAGCAATCGCCGCACCACGAATTCCCCAATCCAGGCCAAAGATGAAGATCGGGTCAAGAACCGCATTCAGCAACACGGTCAGGATGGTCGCAGCCATGGCCTGTTTCGGATGTCCCGATGAACGTAGCAGCGAGTTCAACCCGAAATAAATATGGGTAATGATGTTCCCTATCAGGATGATGACCATGTAATCCCGAGCATAGGAGATGGTCTGTTCACTGGCCCCGAAGAAATACAGGATCGGGTCCAGAAAAATCAACGCCAATGCAGAAAAGACAGAACCGATGATCACATTCAGGATAACCACATTTCCGAGCACACGCCGGGCCACTTCGTAATTTTTTTGTCCCAGCAGTACGGACAACAGGGTAGAAGCCCCGACACCGACCAAGGTCCCGAATGCTGCCGCCAGGTTCATCAGCGGGAAGGTCAGCGCAAGCCCCGAAATCGCATAGGGACCGACCCCCTGGCCGATAAAAATACTGTCCACCATGTTGTACAGAGAAGAGGCCGTCATTGCAATAATGGCGGGAACCGCGGACTGACGAAGCAGTTTGCCTACCTTTTCGGTTCCAAGTTCTGAAGGAATTTTGCCACTCATGGCACAAAGGTATGATTTTTTCAGTATTTTTGGCATGATGAAAACGAAGAAAAAATACAGAATCGGCCTCGCCCTCAGCGGTGGTGGTGCCAAAGGATTTGCCCATGCCGGAGTCCTTCATGCCCTGGAAGAAGCAGGCATCGTTCCAGACATCATTGCCGGCACCAGTGCCGGAGCCATTGTCGGTGCTTTTTATGCGGCGGGAATCCCTCCCAGACAAATCTGCGAAGAATTTTTGAAACATGACCGCAAGGACTTCATGAAATTCTCCCTGTTTCGTGCAGGATTGTTCTCTCCCCAGGCAACCATCGAATTCCTGCAGAAGACACTTCCGGTCCAGGAGTTCGAAGAGTTGAAAATCCCGCTTCGCGTCGTGGCCACCGATTTTGACCATGGCACTTACCATGTTTTTGAACATGGTGAACTCGCACCCCGAGTCATGGCCTCCTGCTGCGTTCCCATTTTCTTTGAACCCATTGTGATAGACGGCATCCACTACCTGGATGGCGGCCTGTTCAAAAACTTCCCGGTGTCGGTCATCCGGCAGGAATGCGACATGGTCATCGGTGTCAATGTCAGCCCTCTGGTCAGCGAATACAAGGAAAACATCAAGTTCATCGCAGAGCGATCCTACCAATACATTTCCAAAGCGAACACCCTGCATGACAAAGCGGCCTGCGACATCCTCATTGAAATAGAAGAAGCACTCAATTACGGCATGTTCGATCTGGAACAAGCCCTGACCATCTTTGATATCGGCTACCAGGACATCAAACGGGACATCGACAGCGGCGTCATTGACCTGCAACGGCTGCGCCAATAACCGCCTAAGATACAAATAGCCCGGCAGCAATTGCTGTCGGGCTATGATCATCAATGCCGCAAGGCAAATCCATTAATAGTTTTTCGGTGCTTCTGTTCCGTCCAGTACGGCTTGTGCATTTCCTGCCAAGGCCGCCATTTCATCTTCCCCAGGATAAACATAAACCGGAGCAATGAAACCGACACGTTCCTTGATGGATTCACACAATTTCTTACCGTAAGCAATCCCACCGGTAATCAGGATAGCATCAACTTTACCACACAAAACGGTGGACGCAGCCCCGATATATTTGGCCACGTTGTACACGTAGGCTTCGGTGAAGAAAATGGCTTCAGGATCGCCTGCCTCTTCTCGTTTTTCAATTTCCAGAAATGAGTTGGTGCCCAAGTGTGCCACCAGACCGCCTTTTCCAGCAATCATCGCCTTGATTTCCGGCAAAGTATATTCACCGGAGAAGCAGGCTTGCGCCAAAGCATAAGCCGGCAGAGTACCGGAGCGTTCCGGGCTGAAAGGACCTTCTCCATTCAACGCATTGTTCACATCAATGACCAGACCGGCCTTGTGTGTCCCCACAGAAACGCCACCGCCCATATGGACAACGATCAGGTTCAGGTCTTCATAGGCCTTTCCTTGTTCCCGGGCAAACTGTTTTGCAATGGCTTTTTGGTTCAACGCATGGAAAATGGAAATGCGCGGGAATTTCGGGTGTCCGGAAATCCGAGCAACATCTTCCAATTCGTCAACGACTACCGGATCAGCGATGTAAGCCTTGCATCCGGCCTCTTTGGCCAATGCATTGGCAATGATCCCCCCCAAGTTGCTGGCATGTTCACCATATTGGGCAGAACGGAGATCGGCAATCATGGTCTCATTGACTTCATAAACGCCGGAAGGAATCGGTCGCAGCAAACCGCCACGGCCAACAACTGCCGCCAAGTCGGAAACTTCGATCTGATGTTCTTTCAAGGCAACCAAAATCGCTTCTTTCCGGAAATCATATTGGTCGATTACTGCAGGATAAGGGGCCAATTCTTCAGAAGAGTGACGCAGGGTCTTGGTGAACAACTCCTTGCCGTTTTCAAAAATGGCAATTTTTGTAGAAGTTGAACCCGGATTGATGGCAAGAATGTACTTCATGTCGTTGGATTATTTTGCAGTTAATGCAGCCAATGCAATGGAATTCAATTTGGTGTCGATGCTGTCGGCGCGGCTTGACAACACGCAAGGAGCTTTCGCACCAGCTACGATAGCAGCTTGACGCACGCCTTGGCACATTTGTGTATTCACTTTGTAGAATACGTTTGCCGATTCGATGTTCGGGAACAACAAGCAGTCTGCATCACCGGCCACTTCGCTCTTGAGTTTCTTGATGCCGGCAGCTTCTTTGGAGATGGCTACGTCCAATGCCAAAGGACCGTCAGCTACGCAGCCTCCGATCTGACCACGATCCACCATTTTTGCCAACAACGCTGCATCGATACAAGCTTGCATACCGGGAAGCATTTGTTCAGTAGCTGCGATGATCGCCAGTTTCGGTTGGGCGATACCCAATGCCTTAGCCGTGTTTACCAAATATTTGGCAATGGCTTGTTTTTGTTTCAAATCGGGTGCGGGAATAACAGCCATATCGCTGATCACCAACATTTTGTGATAGTTAGGATTACGCATTACCGCTACGTGTGAAAGCACAGCCTTGGGAGGGAGCAGACCACGGTCTTTGTTCAGGATGCCGCGCATGTATTTGTCGGTAGAGCAAAGACCTTTCATCAGGATATCCCCTTCACCGGAGTTGATCAGATCAACAGCCGTAGAAATCGCCTTCAATTCTTCGGTTACGTTAACGATTTTAAAAACGGACATGTCAATCTTTTCAGCTTCGCAAACCGCCTTGATCATGTTTTCATCTCCGACCAATGTTGCATCTACAATACCCAATTCAACGGCTTTGTACGCAGCTTGAATGGTGTGATCATCAACGGCCCAAGCCGCTACCAGTCTCTTTTTGGTTTTTGAACGCAATTGTTCAAAGATTTCTTCAAATGTTGTAATCATAGGTTATGTGTTTATTGTAATTGATACTGTTTCAAGGAAAATTATTTGACCAGGTGTTTGGTTTCACGGGCAATCACCAGTTCTTCGTTGGTGGTGATCAAAGCAACTTTCACGCGGGATGCCGCTTTTGAAATGATGGTATCCTGACCACGGAGTCCTTCGTTCACCCCTTCGTCAAATTCCACACCCAGGAATTCCAAGCCCTTGCAGACTTCGCGACGGGTCAGGAAATCGTTTTCACCGATACCCCCGGTAAAGACGATCAGATCCAGGCCACCCATTGCTGCGGCATATGCTCCGATGTACTTCTTGACACCATAATAGAACATCTGCTGTACCAGGTGTGCCTTTTCGTTGCCTTCAGATGCAGCTTTCACCAAGTCCCGGCTGTCAGAAGACAATTCCGACACACCCAGGAAACCGCTCTTCTTGTTCAGCAGGGTATTGATGGCATGCGCATCCATACCTTCTTTTTCCTGCAGGAAGGTCACCAGTCCGGCATCCACATTACCGGCACGGGTACCCATGATCACCCCTTCCATCGGGGTAAAGCCCATGGAGGTATCCACAGATTTTCCGTTCAGCACAGCTGTTACCGAACCACCGTTCCCCAAGTGGCAGGTCACCACCTTGCTGTTGTTGAAATCCAGACCGGCCAAAGCACAACCTTTTTCGGCTACGAATTTATGGCTGGTACCGTGGAAACCGTAACGACGGATCTTGTATTTGTCGTAGAATTTGTAAGGAATAGCATACATGTACGCATAATCCGGCATGGTTTGATGGAAAGAGGTATCAAATACGGCGACCTGGGGAATTTCCGGCATCAGGTGTTCGACAGCACGGATACCCAGCAAGTTGGCAGGATTGTGCAACGGGGCCAGTTCACAAAGGTCTTCAATGCCTTTGATGACTTGTTCATCCACCAGGCGGGAAACCGGGAAAGTTTCACCACCGTGAGCAACGCGGTGTCCCACAGCCTGGATTTGACTCAAGGACGCAAGAACGCCCCATTGGGCATCCACCAACAGATCCAATACGGCTTTGATCCCTTCAGTGTGGGAAGGAATCGGTCTTTCAAACTCATATTTATCTTTTCCGGTAGCACGATGGGACACTGCCCCCATGTCCAAACCGATACGTTCAACCAGACCTTTTGCCAACAGATCGTAATCGTTGTCACCCTTCATATCCAGTACTTGGTACTTCAATGAAGAACTTCCGCAATTCAATACAAGAATAATCATCTGAATCTATATTTTAAATTATTTTTTAAAACTCACACTTATCTTGCAAATATACAAATCTTAGGCTCCAAGTCCAAAAATTTATCAGAATTCCATGTAGTATTCCTGAAATCCAGTACCTTCCCCAAAAATCACAATGAAACCCCAACGCATCAACCTTCCCCCACTATTGTGGTATGCCATCATCTGGGTCGGCACGGATCTCCTGCTGATCAAATGCTTCCCTGATGCCGGCTCCAGCCGGGCATTCTGGGCAACAGGACTGCTCGCTGCCGTTGTACTGGGCATTCGTCCACGCAAGCAGACGGCCAGAAAAATCAAAATCCTGCTCCTTTTCGCAGCACTGGGATGCCTGTCCGGCTTTCGAGGCAGTGCCCTGCTCCTCAAGCGTACAACGCCTGCCGGTTCCGACCTGCGCATCACCGTCCTGCAGCAGCGATTCTCCACACAGGTCAGCCAGCTGCTGATGCGA
>CALCYB010000030.1 GCA_937906485.1 uncultured Rikenellaceae bacterium | reverse complement strand
AAAGGTGACAATGTGCTCGGCACTGCGCCAGTTGTCAATCATCGACACTACCTTCATCGGTGATTCCCGGAACGTTTCCTGCAGTTTGTGGTTCAGCAACTGCCAGTCGGAGTTGCGCCACCGGTAGATGCACTGCTTGACATCTCCGACCACCAGATTGTCCCAACCATTATCCATGCTATCTTTCAACAGGGGTCGGAAATTCAGCCACTGCATGGTGGAGGTATCCTGAAATTCATCCAGCATGTAATGCCGGATACGTGTTCCGATCTTTTCGTAGACAAAAGGGGTATCATCCTGTCCGATGAGGCGGTTCAGAAAATCATTGGTCTCGGAGAGCAGGACCAGGTTGTTCTCCCGGCAGTAAGCCAGCAGGTGTTCCCGGATATCCGAAAACAAGGCAATGGTATAGATATTGGGCAGCAACAGACGCGCACTGACCAGGTCTTTGTTTTCTTCCTCTGTCAGCGAGTCCGGATCCTCCTCCTGCTTTTTGCCCAACCGGGTCACCAGGTCCTGAAGACGCCGGCGGAATTCTTCCATCGACGGTTTGTTGCGCAACAGGGAATCCATCTCCCGGCTTTTGAGCTTGTATTCCTCCGAGAACAGACGACGTCCCATTTCTTTGAGTTTTCCGGTAGCATCCCAGGATTCACCGTTTTCAATGTTCTCTACCGAAAGGGAAATCAGCCATTGCAACAGTTCGTCCTGCCCTTCCAATCCGCTCATCATCTCATCGATCGCCTCCGACAAGACCCGTTGCTGGTCCAATTCCACGTTGTAGTTGGTGGCCTGACCCAGTTCGCGGGCAAAGGCCCGCATCACCCGTTGGAAAAAACGGTCAATGGTACTGACCTGAAATGCCGTATAATCATTCAGGATGGCCACCAGCAGACGCTCGGCCTCCGGCTGACGGGGATCTCCCACTTTCCGGGCCAGTTTGTCCAGTTCCTCCAGGATGCGCTGCTTCATCTCTTCGGTCGCCTTGTTGGTAAAGGTAACCGCCAGGATGTGCCGGTAGGCACGTTCGGAGGCAAACAGCAGGTTCAAATACTCCTGCGTCAGGCGATAGGTCTTTCCGGATCCGGCCGAGGCTTTATAAATTTTTAACATAATGCGAATTACAATATTTTGAATAAGAGCAGTAACGGCAGGGGGACGAGAATTCTTCCCGTTGGGTGGTGCGACGGAAAGGCTGATCCGGATCGAGGATCTCTTCCAGCAACTGCTGCAGCCCCTGGGCGTAACTTTGCGCCTGATCCGGGGTCACCAACAACATGGGCACCTGATTCTTGAAGAGGTCTTTCATGGAATAGACGGCAAGGATCACCTGCTGATTCGGATCAATCAAAGGCTTGCCCGGTTCTTCCACCGTTCCCCGACGGCAGAGCAGATCATAGAAATAGAGTTGGAATGCGGTGTAGGGGCGTTTGGCAGAGGTTGCATCAAACATCTGCTCCACTTCATGAAATTCCAAGGATGAGCCGCCGGTCTTGTAATCCAGGATGCGCCATTTGCCTTGAAACTGGTCCACCCGGTCCATGAATCCTTTCAGAGGGACGATACGACCGTCCGATAGCGCGAACGGCACCACACGACGCTCCTCCAGGTAGCGGAGAGAGGGACGGCCACGCAGGTCTTCCTCCATCACCCGGCAGCAGACCCGTTTGAGCAGGGCTTCAATGATTTTGTTCTTACCCGTCACGTTGTGAATATTCAGCTCCTGACGGAAGGCCTCGGCAATATAGGCTTCCAGCACCGGTTGATTCGGTACCAGCCATTGTTTGACCTGCTGCTCATCAAAGGGCTTTCCGATCATCGGGGTATAGACCGATTGGATCACACGATGGAAAAGGGTACCAAAGGTTCCGGCCTCAATGTCCTCGGTCACTTCCTGCTCCTGGGGCACCCAAATGCTGAAGAAGAACTGCAGGGGACAAGTCAGGTAGGTGTTCAACAAGCTGGCAGAAAAGGAGACCTGCTGCAAGCGTTCCAGGACAGCAGGTGTCTTGTGAACCACGACTTCCGGCTGAGGCACCAGGTGCACCGTACTCTCCAGGGAAATTTCCTGGAGCGGAAGACGGTACTGGTAGCGCAACTGCTTGATGAACCGGCTTTCCTCGCCAGTCTTCATACCCTCTGAACGGGTATCGTACAACAGCCAGACCTGTTTTGCACGACTGATCATGCGGTAAAAATAGTAGGACTGGATGGCATCCTGGTACTCGTAGGTCGGCAGACCGAAACCTTGTCGCAGGTGATAGGGAATAAAGGAGTTGCTCACCGATTGAGAAGGGAAAATGCCTTCATTGACCGACAGCAGGATCAGGTTCTCAAAATCCAGGGCCCGTGTTTCCAGGGGACCCATCACTTGCAGACCGGCCAGGGGTTCCCCTCGATAGGGGATGGATACCCCGCTGGTGAGCTGATCCAGCACACGCAACCAGGATTTCAACTCCAAAGGAAGCTTCAGATCCCGCAGACGGACCAGGACCGAGTACAGGTAATACAGAAACTCCTGGTCCACCGGCGTCAACCATTGACCGGTCCGGTGCAAGGTCTGCAGCAAGTAATCCGCAACCCTCACAGCATAGTCTGCCTTGGTTTGGGTGTCAGCGCCACCTGCCGGCGGAGGGGGCACGTTCCCGAACATTTGGGCAAATTCCTCTACCCCTGTTGACAGCAACAGATCCGCAGGCACATAGATCAGGTTCTTTTTCAGAATCTGTGCCCGCAGTTGTGCGATTTCTTCCTTGAAACGCTGCGAAAGGAAGGGATGGTTCAGGAGATTGAGCAGGGCAGCATGATAAAACAGCGTGTGTTTTCCGTCAAAACGGCTTTTCTCCACCAACTGGGACAAGTAACGGAAAAATGACTGGACCTTGCTGTTGTGCAACGGATACCCCATGGTTACATTGACCTTGTCCACCGCTTCGGGCAATGCCTCCAACAAGGGATCCAGGGCCTGTTGTTGGGGCAGTACGATGGCCGTGGTGAACAGACGGTCGGATTGCCGGTCATCGGTCTGAGGCAAGATCTGTTCTTCCAGCAGACGACCGGCATATTTGGCCTGTCCGACCAGCGAGGGAATCCCCACCACACGAATCTGAGGAAGAGCATGCGGTACCTGGTCCGATTCCGGCAAAGGATAGCGGGAATGGAACTCCTGCAGGTTCTCCTGCATGAACCAACTAGCGCGGTTTTGGGGATCCTGAATCAAGTCTCCCGCATAATCCCAGTAAAAATCCGCCTTCCCCTGTTTCTGCAGATAGCGCAAGAGGGTCCGCTCACAAGCGGTCAAGGCATTCAAGCCCACAAACACATAGCGTTGGAAACGGTTCAAACGATGGACGGCACAACTGTCCGGGTCCTGCAACTGCTCGGCAACACGCCGGTACAAGGCACCATCATAGCCCATCCCCTGCGCGGCCAGTTCCTGGTTGAAACGCTCGTAAATCGGATACAACACCTGCCAGATCTTCCGGAAAGAAGTCTCGTTGGAAGAGGGTGCCTGTTTCCGGAAACTGCTCCAGAACTGGCGGATGGCAGCCTGTTGCTCGTCAGACAGGAACTCATATCCGCTATCCAGTTCCTTCAAGTCACGGACATTGGCAAACAACTGCTTGGGATCCACCAGGTATTTGTCCAGATCGCTGAAATCGTTCAGCAGCATATCTCCCCAGACCAGAAAATGCTCAAGGCTTTCTTCCTGGTCTTGGGTCGCTTGCCGATAGACCTGATAAAGCATTAACAAGGCCTTGATCCGGTCCACCGGAAGCCGGTCCGAGAGTTCGTGGAACAAGGCATTGATTGTGGTGACGGGTGGCGAGAACAACGCACTGCCGGACTGTTGTCCCAGATACTTGCGGAAGAACAACGAAGAACGCCTGTTCGGAAACACGAAACAGGCGTCCATCAAATTCTCTCGTTCGCGTTCCAAGTATATCTCAGCCACTTGGCGCAGAAATTCCATAAGGGTCAGCTGCTTTTACATTCAGATTCTTTTTTGGATGGCTTGGGTCTGTTCTTCGTAACCGGGCTTGCCCAGCAACGCAAACATGTTCTTCTTGTAGTCTTCCACCCCAGGTTGGTCAAAAGGATTGACTCCCAACATATAGGCACTGATACCGCAGGCTTTCTCAAAGAAGAAGTACAGAGCGCCCAAGTGATATTCATCAATACGGGGCAGTTCCAGACGGATGTTCGGAACACCTCCATCAATGTGAGCCAGGCGGGTTCCCAGTTCGGCCATACGGTTGCAGGCTTCCATCCGGCGTCCGGCCAGGAAGTTCAAGCCGTCCAGATTTTCCGGATCCACCGGAATGTCCAGGTTGTGCTTGGGTTCCACCACAGAAAGCACCGTTTCAAACAAAGTGCGTTCGCCGTCCTGAATGTATTGTCCCATGGAGTGCAGATCCGTGGTAAAATTCACGGATGCCGGGAAAATACCTTTTCCTTGCTTGCCTTCGGATTCACCATACAACTGCTTCCACCATTCGCCGATGTATTGCAGTTTGGGCGTAAAGTTCACCAGAATTTCTATCTTCTTACCGGCACGGTACAAGGCATTCCGGGCTGCAGCATACAGCAGCGCGGGATTTGCCTCGGATTGCTCCCGACAAAGAACCGCCATGTCCCGGGCCCCTTGCATCAGGGCACGGATATCAAAACCGGCAGCAGCAATCGGCAACAGTCCGACCGGTGTGAGTAGGGAAAAACGTCCCCCCACATCGTCCGGAATGACGAAGGTCCGGTAACCTTCCCGGTCGGCCAGTCCCTTCAGCGCACCACGGGCAGCATCGGTCACCGCTACAATCCGTTTGCGGGCTTGCTCCTGACCGTATTTCTTCTCCATCCATTCTTTCAAGATACGGAAAGCGACAGCCGGTTCAGTGGTGGTTCCGGACTTGGAAATGACGATCACCGCCACCTCGCGCTGTTCCATCAGCTCCAACAGTTCACGATGGTAGTCTTCTGAGAGGTTCTGCCCGGCAAAAACCACTTGCGGACCGCCCAATTGGGCAGCAAAGGTATGCGAGAGGGCTTCCAACGTGGCTTTTGCTCCCAGGTAGGAACCACCGATACCCACGGCTACCACCAGGTTGATGCCGGTCTTTTTCCAATCGCTGACCACAGCCTCACACGCTTGCAACAGGTCCTCAGGAGTCTGTTCCGGCAAATCCAACCATCCTAAAAAATCATTTCCGGCACCGCTGCGGCGATCCAGTACCTCCAAGGCATTGACCGCCTCCTTCCATAATCCATCAACCGGTACTACGGAACGGACCGCACTCAAATCTACTTTCAACATAAGCTATTTCGTTTAAAAATTATTGCAATTGTTTGCACAAATTCCCGAAAACACGCACGGCATAACGGTTTTCGTACAAGATGGCATAGACCGCATCCACAATCGGCATCGATACCGAATAACGGCGTTTGATCTCGTGGATGGCCTTGACCGCATAATGTCCTTCTGCAACCATGCTCATTTCGGACTGGGCGGCAACCACCGAATACCCCTTTCCGATCATGCTGCCGAAAGTCCGGTTACGGCTGAATTGGGAATAGCAGGTCACCAGCAGATCCCCCAGGTAGGCCGAGCGGGTGGTCACGCGGTTCTTGTCCGGATAGGTAGCATCCAGAAAAGCAACCAGTTCATTGAAGGCAGAGGTAATCAGTACCGCAGTAAAGTTATCACCATACCCCAATCCATGAGCAATCCCGGTCGCTACCGCATAGATGTTTTTCAAGGCAGCAGCATACTCTACCCCGTAGATGTCCGTACCGGGGATGGTATTCACATAATCACAGCGGAACATGTCACACAAACGCTCCGCAACCGGCAGGTGCTTGGAGGTAAGGGTCAGGTATGAAAGACGCTGCATCCCCATTTCTTCCGCATGGGAGGGGCCGCTGATAACACCGATCCGGTCATACGGAATCCCGCAGATGCGGTTGAAATACTCGGCTATGGTCAGATGCCGGGAGGTCACAAAGCCTTTGATGGCGGAGATCAGGAACTTGTCCTGCAAGGAGACCGTCAAGCGGGATACCTCGGACTCAAAGTAAGCCGAAGGAATCGCAAAAATCACCACATCGGCATCGGCCACCACTTCGTCCATGGAGGCACTCATCCGCAGGTAATCCGGATCCAGGTACACCGAACTCAGGTAGGAACGGTGATGACGATAGGCTTGAATATAGGAAATCGTATCAGGATTGCGCAAGTACCAGGCAACGTGATTGCCTTTGTACTGCAACAATTTGACCAGAGCTGTGGCCCAACTACCTCCTCCGACGACGGCTATCTGGAGATTCTCCCGATCGAAAATATTGACATCCATAGGGCGAATTTACATCATTTTTTTTAAACGGGCAACCCGAACACCCCTTTTCCGCACAAGAAGGCCAGGAACCACTTCCAGCCCCCTTTCCCAAGGAACGGAACACCCGATAAGCCACCCATCCCAATGCCAGGAGAATGGCCAGAATCGTAATTATCCATTGTCCGTATTCACGCATATCCACCTACAGATCACCCCCACAAAAGGGACAACAAACGGACCAGGTAAGCCACTACCCAAGCCAATCCCGTCGTGTAGAAGATGGACCAGAGCGCCCACTTCCATCCGGCCTCTTTCTTGATGGCAGAGATAACAGCAATACAAGGAAAATACAAAAGGATGAACAACATGAAGCCAAAAGCCACCCAAGGCGTAAAGGCTGCCACCTGTGCAATTTCTTCTCCGGCATACAGGACTTCCATGGTACTGACCACCACCTCCTTGGCTGCCACACCGGATACCAGGCTCACTCCCATCCGCCAGTCAAAGCCCAGTGGTGCAATCACCGGCTCAATGGCCTTGCCGATCTGTACGATATAAGACATCTCCTCCTGTCCGGGTCCTCTGTGCAGAGGGAAATAGCCCAGGGCCCAGATCAGAATGGAAGCCGCCAGGATGACGGTACCCATTTTCTTCAGGTACTGAACCGCTTTGTTCCACATGTGCATCACGGTATTGCGGACAGTCGGCACCCGATAAGGCGGCAATTCCATCACAAACGGATCCGACACTTTCCGAAAGAAGGTCTTGTTGAGCAGGATGCCGGTAAGAATGGCAAAGAGCACCCCGATGGCATAAATGGAAATCAGGATCAGTCCCTGCCGTTTGGGAAAGAAAGCACTCACCAGCAACAGATACACCGGCAGACGGGCACTGCAGGACATGAACGGGACGATGAGCATGGTCATCATCCGGTCACGCCGGCTTTCCAGGGTCCGGGTCGCCATGACGGCCGGCACGTTGCAGCCAAATCCCATCAACAACGGGATAAAGGACTTGCCATGAAGACCGATCTTGTGCATCATCCGGTCCATGATGAAAGCAGCCCTGGCCATGTAGCCGGTATCTTCCATCAACGAGATAAAAAAGAACAGAATCAGGATATTGGGAAGAAAGACCAATACCCCACCGACTCCGGCCAGAATCCCGTTTACCAGCAAATCCGTCAAGGGCCCGGGATTCAAATGGGCCGCCAGCCAGCTGCTCAGCAACGCTACACCCTGCTCGATCCATTCCATGGGATAGGCCCCCAGGGTAAAGGTCGCCTGAAACATCAGCCACAGGAAAAAGATCAGGACCGGAATACCCAGCCAACGGTGGGTCAGCAGCCGGTCAATGGACGTGGTCATCTTACGGGTTTCCTTCTGGGAAGCGACAAATGTCTCCCGCAAGGCTCCCCGCACAAAACCATATTTCTGGTTGGTAATGCAAGTCTTCACGTCATCCCGGTATTCCCGCTCGATCTTCTCGCGCAGGATGGCACACAAATCCAGCAGTTTTCGGCGGTCCGGGGCCTGATCGAACTGCCGTTCCATCTCCGCATCCCCCGCCAGAAGTTTCAAAGCCACGTACCGGGGGGTATAGGCATCCGTTACCTCGGGATGGGTCACAATCCTCTTTTTGATCTGGCTGATCGCCTCCTCCACATCTTCTCCATAATTGATATGGATGTGCCGTACGGTCTCCGAACGGTCTTCGTACACCTCGATGATGCGGTCCAACAGTGCATCAATCCCATTGCCCCGGGCAGCCACGGTCGGCACCACCGGAAATCCCATCAGATGCCCCAAAGCCTCCACATCCAGGCTGGCCCCGCTCTTTTCCAGTTCATCATACATGTTGAGGGCCATCCCCACGCGGATGTTCATATCCAGCAGTTGGGTCGTCAGGTAGAGGTTGCGCTCCAAGGCCGAAGCATCCACCACATTCACCACCAGATCCGGGTGTTCCTTGACAATATATTCGCGCACATAACGCTCCTCCGGAGTGTACTCGGTCAGGGAATACGTACCGGGCAGATCGATCAGATGAATGGTGTACCCCCGGTGATAGAAGACTCCGGTCTTGGCCTCCACCGTCACCCCGCTGTAGTTGCCCACACGCTCCTGCATACCGGTCGCCCGGTTGAACAAGGACGTCTTACCGCTGTTGGGATTCCCCACCAGCGCAATATCAATGATTTTGGAACGACGGTCCGCTTCATCACGGATCACCTCTTCCGCAAAAGTCTCCACCTGCGGATCTTCATAGTCCTGGGCCTGATGGAGCACCTCCACCATACCGGCCTCACTTCTGCGCAGGGAAAGATGGACACCCAGCAGGCTGTATTCGATCGGATCCTGCAAAGGCGCGTTCTTGATTACATCGACACAGACTCCCCGGACAAAGCCCATCTCGACAATCCGGTTACGGAAGTTGCCGTGTCCATGGACCTTGACCACCACGCATCTTGCGCCGGTGGGAATATCTGCCAAACTCAAATATCTTGGTTGCATCATAAATACTTTGTTGCTGCTTCTACTGCCAGACGGTCACATCGCTCGTTCTCGGGATGCCCGGCATGCCCTTTGATCCAGACAAAACGCACCCGATGACGGCGATACACCTGCAAAAAACGTTGCCATAAATCCGGATTGGCCTTCTTGGCAAATTGCTTGCGTTCCCAATCGAACACCCAGCCTTTGGCAACGGCATTCACCACATAGGAGGAATCACTGTACACCGTCACCTCAGAACCGGGACGCAACAAGGCTTCCAGTCCCACAATGACCGCCATCAGTTCCATCCGGTTGTTGGTGGTCATCGGTTCGCCTCCGGATATTTCCTTGTAGTGTTTTCCGCTACGCAACACAACGCCGTAGCCGCCAGGGCCGGGATTGCCCCGCGAAGAACCGTCTGTGTATAATTCGATAGGTAAAGGCATGGGTTATTCTGTCGGTTGCGGTTCCTGCTTACCGATAATATCTTCCACGTTATCGGTTCCTTTGCCATGAAGCATCGATTTTACCTTCAAGACATTGGAGCGCATCTGGTCATAACGCTGACGATTTCTCACCACATCCACAGCCATATAAATGGAAGAGAG
Organism: uncultured Rikenellaceae bacterium; assembly: GCA_937906485.1. Classification (GTDB taxonomy): domain Bacteria; phylum Bacteroidota; class Bacteroidia; order Bacteroidales; family UBA932; genus JAGCJX01. The sequence continues at coordinate 7,196 of CALCYB010000030.1, read as the reverse complement.
CATGGGCAAAGCCGTAGCTTCGTTTTTACCCACCAGCTCAAAAGCGGTCCCGTGATCCGGGCTGGTGCGTACAATCGGCAACCCGGCCGTAAAATTGACCCCGTTGTCGAATGACATCAGTTTGAACGGAATCAGCCCCTGGTCGTGGTACATGGCCAGGACTCCGTCGTACTTGGTAAAACTTTCATTTCCATAGAATCCGTCCGGGGAATAGGGGCCGAATGCCAGGATGCCCTCTCCGGCGACCTGTTCGATGGCCGGCTTGATGACGGTTACCTCTTCGTTGCCCAACAAACCGCTGTCGCCACAGTGGGGATTGAGGCCCAATACGGCGATTTTCGGACGGACCACCCCAAAGTCCCGTTTCAGGGATTCATGCATCAGTCGGATCTTGTTCACAATCTTTTCGGTCGTAATTTCCTTGGAAACCTCTGAAATGGCCAGGTGAGTGGTCACCAGCCCTACCCGCATACGGTCAGAACACAAAAACATCAGGACATTGTCCGTTTCAAACTTATCGGCCAGGTATTCCGTATGTCCCTTGAACTGGAAGGAGGCTCCGGCCATGTTGTGTTTGTTGAACGGAGCGGTCACCAAGGCATCCAGCAGCCCTTCCTTCAGGTCATCGGTGGCGCGCTCCAACGAGAGCCAGGCGGCCTTGGCCGATTCGGCTGTAGGCTGACCGGGATCCATTTGCAGCGAATCCGGAATACAGTTGATGATATTGATGCGTTTGGGGTGATAATCCTTGGCGGTATTGATGATGTTGGTGTTCATGTTGTCGGTCTCGGCGATCATTTTCCGGTAATAACCGATGACCCGGGAGGATCCGTAAACAACCGGCACACAGAGATCGGTGATCCGAGAGTCCAGTAACGACCTGATAATCACCTCAGGTCCAATCCCATTTGTATCTCCGAGGGTAATTCCTACCACTATTTTTTGTCCCATATATGGTCTAATTTTAGCAAGTTATCGATAAAACGGTGCAATTTACGAAAAAATTATTTTTTATGTACCTTTGTGGCATGGCAAATATCTTGGATCGGGAAATACAGTACCTGCCCGGCATCGGGCCGAAACGGGCGGAGCTGCTCTCGAAAGAACTGGGCATCCGTTCTTTCCGGGACCTGCTCTATACCTTTCCCTTCCGCTACCTGGACCGGACACGGATCTATGCCATTTCCGAACTGGAGGCCTCCATGGCCTGGGTACAGGTTCGCGGCAACGTCGTAGCCATCAACCATGCCGGAGAAAAACGGGGAAAACGGCTGATTGTCACCCTGGCCGACCGCACCGGAAGAGTGGATCTGGTCTTCTTTCAGGGCATCAAATGGATGGAGCAGAAAATCAGCCTCGGCCAGGAATACATTGTCTTTGGCCGCCCTGCTGTGTTCAACGGCAGCCTGAACTTTGTACACCCCGAACTGGAAACACCTCAGACCGCCCTGTCGTTGGGTCAGAACATGACCGGCGTTTATTCCAGTACAGAAAAACTGCGCAACAACGGCATCGGCATCAAAGTCTTCTCCAAACTCGTACACAAACTGCTGGAACAATCCCTGCACCTGATTCCGGAAAGCCTGCCCGAAGAGATCCGCACCCAGGCCGGACTGGTACCCCTGCGTCAGGCCCTGCGCAGCATCCATTTCCCGGAATCACTCCAGGCACTGGAACAAGCCCGCGCCCGACTCAAATTTGAAGAACTCTTCTACCTGCAACTCTCCCTGCTCAAACAGAAGAACGTACGGATGCGTCACGGAGCAGCCCCTGTCTTCTCCCGGATCGGTGAGTTTTTCAACCAATGCTATTGCCGCATTCCCTTTGAATTGACCGGAGCCCAAAAGAAGGTCATCAAACAGATCCGCGCCGACATGCGAAGCGGTCTGCAGATGAACCGGCTCCTGCAGGGGGACGTCGGTAGCGGAAAAACCATGGTCGCATTTCTTTGTGCAGCCATCGCGGCAGACAACGGCTATCAAAGCTGTCTGATGGCGCCGACCGAAGTCCTGGCCCAGCAACACTACCGTGGAGCCCTGGAATTTGCCGGCGACTCGGGGTTGAAGGTCGCCCTGCTTACCGGCAGCACCCGCACCAAAGAACGGCGGGCCATCCATGCCGGCCTGGCCGACGGGTCCATCCACTTATTGATCGGCACCCATGCGGTCATTGAGGATCCTGTAGCGTTCCAACGGCTGGGATTTGCCATCATTGACGAACAACACCGCTTCGGCGTGGAACAGCGCGCGCGTCTGCGCTACAAAGCCGAACTCTCGCCCCATATTCTGGTCATGACGGCCACGCCCATTCCCCGGACCCTGGCCATGACCTTGTACGGTGATCTGGATGTATCTGTACTGGACGAGTTGCCTCCCGGACGCAAACCGGTCACTACGCGCCACATCAGCGAGAACCAGCGCTATGCCATGTACCGTTTTCTGAAAGAAGAGATCAAGAAAGGACGTCAGGTATTCATCGTCTATCCGCTGATCAAGGAATCCGAAAAAATGGACTACCAGAACCTGCAGAAAGGATACGAAGAGATCATTCAGGAATTTCCGGCACCGGAGTACATCACAGCCGTGGTCCACGGACAGCAGAAAAACGAAGACAAAGCCCATGATATGGGGCTGTTTGCAGAGGGAAAAGCCCACATCCTGGTGGCTACTTCTGTCATCGAGGTCGGGGTCAACGTACCCAATGCCTCGGTCATGGTGATCGAAAGCTCCGAGCGCTTCGGACTCTCCCAACTCCATCAGCTGCGCGGACGGGTCGGCAGGGGGGCCGAACAATCCTACTGCCTGCTGATGACCGGATACAGACTCTCGCAAGAATCCCGGCAACGGATCGAACTCATGTGCAGCACCAACGACGGGTTTGAACTGGCCGAAGCCGATCTGCGGATGCGTGGTCCCGGAGACATCGAAGGCACCCAACAAAGCGGCCTGGCCATTGACCTGCGTCTGTCCAACCTCTCCAAAGATGCCCCGCTGCTGAATTATGCCCGGGAAGTAGCCAGTGCCATCCTGGAACGGGATCCCCTGTTGGAGCTCCCGGAAAACCAATTATTAGTTCACCAATTGACTTATTTACGCAATCAGGGAGAAGAGCCTGTTGACTATTCCCGAATCAGTTGACCCGATATGCAATTCCTTATCCGACTGCTTAAAGAATGGACCCTGCCCATAGCCATGATCACTGGCGCCGGCCTGTATTTCCTGTTCCACTACCTTCCCGCACTCAACCCCGTCAAACCGGCCGTATGGAGCCTGGTGGATTTTCTGACCCCGACCCTGATTTTTCTCCAGCTCTTTCTGACCTTCTGCAAGATAGAAGTCTCCGCCCTCAAACCCGGGAAATGGCATTACCGGCTGCTGGCGTTCCAGCTGCTCACTGCCGGTGCCGTTACCGCAATCCTGCTCTGGGTGCCGATGAATACCGTTTACCACACCATCTTTGAGGGAGCCCTCGTCTGCCTGATCTGCCCTACGGCAACAGCCGCTGCGGTCATTACGGACAAACTCGGGGGCAGCGCCAGCCGGGTCACCAGCTACACACTCCTGTCCAACCTGCTGGCTGCCGCTTTTGTCCCGCTGGTTTTTCCGTTGGTGGAGCCCCATCCGGGACTGCATTTTCTCGCAGCCTTCTGGCTCATCCTCAGCAAAGTGTTCCCACTGCTGCTTTTCCCCTTCCTGCTGGCCTTGCTGCTGCGCCACTACCTGCCGAAGGTACACCGCTTCTTCTTGAAATACACAGCATCCGCGTTCTACCTATGGGCTGTTGCCCTGACCCTGGTCTGCGGACAGACCGTCCGTTCCCTGCACCAGAGTACAGCTCCCTCCCAGGTCATGTGGCTGATTGCACTGGCCTCCCTGTTCTGCTGCATCCTCCAGTTCTTCACCGGAAAAAAGACCGGCAGCCATTTCGAGGACCGAATGACTGCCGGACAGGCGTTGGGCCAGAAAAACACGGTTCTGGCAATCTGGATGGCCTATACCTACCTTACCCCGCTCTCTTCATTGGCGCCCGGAACTTACGTTCTCTGGCAGAATATCTTCAACGGGTACCAATTGTGGAAGAAGAACCGAGGTAGTAGGAAAAAGGCTTAAAAACTGCTTTTCAGACCGGTTGCACGGTTGAAGACAAATTTTTCCGGAGTGGAATCCGGATCCACTGCATAATAGCCGTTGCGTTCAAACTGAACGGCAATACCGGATTGGTCTTCCAACAGGGCCGGTTCCGCATAGGCCTGCGGAATCACCACCAGCGAAGAGGGATTCAAGAAGGACTTGTAATCTTCGCCTTCCGGAATACCGCCCATATCGGCTTCGGTGAAGAGGCGGTCATACAGACGCACTTCGATCGGTTTTGCATACTCCACAGGCACCCAGTGAATGGTTCCTTTTACCGAACGCCAGGGACCGGCTCCGGGTTTGGATTCGGGATCATGCGTACAACGGATTTCCACAATCTCACCTTGTTCGTCCTTGATGACTTCTTCACATTTGATGATGTAACCGTACTTCAGGCGCACTTCCCCACCCGGTTTGAGGCGGAAGAATTTCTTCGGCGGTTCTTCCATGAAGTCATCCCGTTCGATGTAGAGCTCACGAGTAAAAGGCACACAACGGGTACCGGCCTGAGGATCCTCCGGATTCAGCGCCGGGTTGAAGTATTCGACACGACCTTCTTCCCAGTCGGTAATCACGAGTTTGACCGGGTTCGTCACCACCATATAACGGTTGGAGCGTTTGTTCAGGTCATCTCTCAGGCACCATTCCATCAACGACAGGTCAATGATGTTGTCGCGTTTGGCCACACCGACCTTTTCAGCAAAGGCACGGATACTTTCCGGGGTATAACCCCGACGGCGCAGACCACAGATCGTAGGCATCCGCGGGTCATCCCATCCGCTTACATAATGGTTCTTCACCAATTCCAGCAACTTGCGCTTGCTCATGACGGTATAAGTCACATTCAGACGGGCAAATTCGTACTGGTGTGAGGGGAAAATGCCCAGTTGTTCGATGAACCAGTCATACAGAGGACGGTGCACATCAAATTCGAGGGTACAGATCGAGTGGGTAATGCCTTCGAGCGAGTCACTCTGACCGTGGGCATAATCATACATCGGATAGATGCACCATTTGTCGCCGGTGCGGTGGTGATGCGCGTGAATGATGCGGTACATCAAGGGGTCACGCAACAACATATTGGGATGAGCCATATCAATTTTGGCCCGCAAGACTTTCTCTCCTTCCGCAAATTCCCCATTGCGCATCCGGGCAAACAGATCCAGGTTTTCCTCCACGCTGCGATCACGCCAGGGACTATTTTTACCGGGACTGTTGACGGTACCACGATTGAGGCGGATTTCCTCCTGGGTCTGGTCATCCACATAGGCAAGTCCTTTGCGGATCAGTTCTACGGCCCAATCGTACAATTGTTCGAAGTAATCCGATGCATAATGTTCGCCGGCCCATTCAAAACCCAACCATTTGATGTCTTCCTTGATGGAATCCACGTATTCCACATCTTCTTTGACCGGATTGGTATCATCAAAACGCAAATTGGTCTTTCCGCCATACTGTCGAGCCAAACCGAAGTTCAGGCAGATGCTTTTCGCGTGCCCGATGTGCAGATACCCGTTCGGTTCGGGAGGAAAACGAGTTAAAACAGACGTATGCTTGCCACTGGCAAGATCGCCTTCAATGATTTCTTCCAAGAAGTTCAACGGCTTCTTTTCTTCAACTGCTGTCTTAAGTTCTTCCATAGTATTGGTCATTAAACGGAAATAAAACGCAAAGATAGATAATAATTCTTACTTTTGCAGTCACATAAAATTGACTTGCCTAACATTCTTGACCAGGATTCTATCCATGACCGGCTTCGGCAAAGCAGAAGCATCCTGCCAAGGAGAAAAATACAATTTGGAAATCCGGTCCCTCAACGGAAAAAACTGCGATGTCACCCTCAAGACCTCGCTGCTGCCTCGGGAAAAGGAACCCTTGCTCCGTCAACAGATCGCACAGAGACTCAACCGTGGAAACATTGATATTTTTCTCACTTGTGAAAAAACAGCAGACAATACGCCCCGGTGTCTGGACTCCGACACCGCCAACGAATACCTGCATCAGATCCGAGCCTGGCAAGAAAGTCAGGAAAATCCCTGCCTGGACCCGGCCGTGCTGATGCAGACCGTTCTCCGGATGCCGGAAGTCTGGGAAAGCAAAAGAAGTGAATTTGGTGAAGAAGACTGGCAGGCCATCTCACAAGCGGCAGACCTCGCCATGGACCAACTGATCGAATTCCGGATCCGGGAAGGAAAAATTCTGGAAGCGGATCTGCGCAGCCGCGTAGTCAACATCCGCCAATACCTGTCCCAGGTCGAACCTTACGAAAAGGAACGGGTTCCGGCCATCCGTGAACGCATCCTCTCCAAGCTCGAAGAAATCAAGACCGGGGCCGATCCGAACCGGCTGGAACAAGAACTGATCTTCTACCTGGAAAAACTGGACATCAACGAGGAGAAAGTCCGGCTGGCACAACACTGCACCTACTTTATCGAGACCATGGAGCAGGAAACCTGTCCGGGAAAAAAATTGGGCTTCATCGCACAAGAGATGGGACGGGAAATCAACACCCTCGGTTCCAAAGCCAACCACGCCGCAATTCAGAAACTGGTGGTCATGATGAAAGACGAACTGGAAAAAATCAAAGAAATTCGTGGCAGTATATATGCAATATTATGTGCTGTTACCATGAGTATTTTCGATTATGAGGATTTGATGAGCTTGAACTTCAAAATGATTTGTAATCGGGAAAAAGTGGTTTTTGCTGCCTCCTTTTTAGAAATGTTTCGCCAAAATACCGTGTTTCGGAGTGAGATAAATGAAGCGGATGTTACATATTATTTGTGTATTGGCTATGCCTTAAATGGAAACGGGTTTGTAGTGAACGCAGAGGAATTTTTTGAACTTGCCCGTGAGAAGTATGAAAGACTGCTCGAACTGGAAGGTGAAAACAGTGCAGATGCCAGAAAGCTGAAAACGGAAATTCTGGATAAGATGGACCGGGAGAATTTTTGTGTAGATGAAACTGTCATGAAAAAGGACTCTGTCATCCATGATGAGTTATTTGCATTTGAGTTTATGGTGCCGGAAAAAGCATCTAAGCTTTTAAAAACCCTGGAAACG
>CALCYB010000029.1 GCA_937906485.1 uncultured Rikenellaceae bacterium | reverse complement strand
TGCAATGATCGTGAAGAGAAGTCAGAATGCGATGCCAATTCGTAAAAAACGGAGGCAGAATTTTTTAAAAATGGAAAAAGGTGGGGGTGCTGCGAGATTAGTGAAGCGAAATACTCGAGTGTCGCAGGAGGTTGGTTGCTCAGAACGCACTCTGGAGCGGATTTTCCTGCCCAACCCCCTTAGCTGGCGGCATTGATGTCGGGTACTGCAGTCAGGCGTCGCAGGGTGCTGCAGGAGGTTGGTTGCTCAGAATGCCTTCTGGGGTTGATTTGCCTGCCCAACCCCCTGACGAAACAAGGGGTTGGTTGCTCAGAATGGCTTCTGGGGCTGATTTGCCTGCCCAACCTCGTGGCTTGTTGGCCTTGTGGTCGGGTGGTGCAGGAGGTTAGTTGCTCAGAACGCTCTCTGGGACCGATTTGCCTGCCCAACCCGCGTCAGAGGGTATTACTGTCAGGCCTTGCAGTAAGACATCGCAGGTAGGCGCAGAAAGGCGCAGGTAAGCACAAGTAGGCGCAAAAAGGCGCAGGGGGTGGTTGCTGGGAGTTCTTCTGAATCACAACCCCGCCGGACCACGATTATCCATTGGGCTACAGCCCCTCGGGGATGGAGAGTACCAGTAGTTTTTGATTTTCGTCAATACCTCGAATGAGGTCTTCATGAAAGGGATACAGCACCTCTTCTCCTTCGGCATTTTCTACAGCCAGGCAAAGGTTGCCTCCAAAGTCGTGCAACTCCCGGACGGTTCCTCTCAAGTGCTGGCTTTCATCATACAAAGAAAACCCAATCAGGAACAAAGAGTCATCTTCCTCTACTTCCAAGCGGTCTTTGGGGAGGTAGATTTTCATGCGGGCCAACTCATCGGCCGCATCCAATGTGTCTATCCCTTCCAATTTGACACGGGCCCGATTGCCGCGAAACTCAAGGGATTCAAAGAAAAAAGGAACCGGCAATCCTTCAAAATAGAAGAATACCGGTTCATCAATGTCCAAATCTTCCGGCATCTGAGGGAATACTGAAATCATGATTTCTCCCTCGGTGCCGTAAGATTTTATTACCTGTGCGATCGGCAAAAATTCAGTTTGAGCCGAATGCATCTGATTACGCTTCAGGATTTTCAGCGGTTGCTTCTGCTTCAGCAGCTTGAGCAGCGGCTTGTGCGGCAGCTTCAGCAGCAGCGGCAGCTTCTTCAGCTTTACGTTGGGCGATAGCTTCTGCGCGTTCGCGGTTTACTTTTGCTTCTGCTTCCAAACCTGCTTTCACGAGTTGTTTCTTAGCGTCGCTAATTTGTTGTTTACGACCAACCAACTTCGCTTCTTTTTCTGCTTTCCAAGCATTCCATTTTTGTTCTGCCACTTCTTCGGTGAAAGCACCTTTCTTCACACCACCTTGCAGGTGTTTTTTCAACAATACACCTTCGTAAGACAAAATACGACGGCAAGTATCAGTCGGTTGTGCACCATTGTTCAACCAAGCCAAAGCGCGGTCAACGTTCAAAGTAATGGTTGCAGGGTTGGTGTTGGGGTTGTAAGAGCCGATGCGTTCGATAAAGCGACCATCCCGGGGTGCGCGGCTATCAGCTACTACTACGTGGTAAAAAGCATAATCTTTCTTACCGTGGCGGGACAAGCGAATTTTAACAGCCATTTTTAATGGGTTTTAAAAGTTAATAAATCAATAACTTCCTTATCTTCTCGAGAAAAGGCTCGCAAAGGTATAAAAAAATTGAGACAATCCTCAGAAATTACTCTTTTTTTTTACGCACATCTTAAAAAATCAGACTTACCCACTCGTGTCTCGCTGCGCACAATCACCTCAATTAGAGCCATGAAATCCACATAAAAGATAGTGGCCTCCCGATTCACATCGAAAGGCCACCACAATTCTAACCTAAAACTTAACCTATGAAAAAACTATCTGCCTTATTCTTTTTCAAAGTTCGTGCCACAATCCAGGATTGTATCCGCAAATTCTTTGAAGGTCGTGCATTTCAACAGGTTTTTATGATCATATTCCTCTACCACCTCCACAAACCAGGTGCATTTGGATGGAATGTAACAGGCGGATCCTCCGATATTCAATACCGGCGCTATATCCGATTTGAACGAATTCCCAACCATCAGCAACTCATTTGATGAACAATGCATGGTTTTACACAAACGTTGGTAATTGCGTTCGTCTTTTTCCACCATGATCTGGATGTGATCGAAATAAGGTTCCAGGCCGGAGGCATCCAGTTTGTCCATCTGCTCTTGCAGATCGCCTTTGCTGGCAAGTACCAACTGCCACCGTCCCTCTTGCTGCAGACGGGCCAATGCTTCCCGGACGCCGGGAAAAACATCGTTGTGGGGAGTCATCAGGAATTTACCATAGTCAGCGATGGTCCTGACCTCCTCAGGAGACAAGGCTGCATCCTTGAGTTGCAAAGCACACTCCATCATGCACAAAGTAAAGGCTTTGGCTCCATAACCAAAATTGGGCAACATCCAACTGCGCTCCAGTTCCATCAATCGTGCATAATTTTCCGGCTCGCTCCCATAATGGGAAAAATACCGGCAGAATTCCTGTTCGATCTGCCGGTAATTATGCTCATTTGCCCAAAGGGTATCGTCCGCATCCAGGGCCAATACCCGTATCAGACTATTTTGCATCTGCTTATTCGGTCACGGGTAATACACACAAAATCCGCACATCTTCCAACGGGCGGTCTTTGGGATTGGTCCGTTTCACCGCGATGGAGTCAATGACATCCAGGCCTTGGACCGTTTCTCCAAAAATGGTGTACTGGCCGTCCAGGTGGCTGCATTGGTTGGCATCATGCACCAGGTAGAATTGCGATCCGGAGGATTCACGACGAGGATTGACAAAATCGCCTTGACGGGCAGCTGCCAACGCGCCTTTCTTATGAGTGTAGTGCGGAAGAATTTCTGCGGGAATCGTATAGCCAGGTCCACCGGTTCCGTAGCGTTCAGGGTTATCAAAACTCTTGGTCAAGGGGTCTCCGGTCTGGATCATAAAGCCGTTGATGACGCGGTGGAAGAGCACATTGTCATAAAAGCCTTCGGCCACAAGTTTCAAGAAATTTTCACGGTGTTTCGGGGTGTCTTCGTACAGCTTGATACGGATGGTACCTTCTGTGGTCACAATGTCCAGCAGCGTCTGGTCTGCGGCTGGTTTGAATTCTTCGTTGAGGTTCATAGTCGTTTCATCTTGTTGTGCCGCCTGGTCTTTCTTTCCTGAACGGTTGCCACAGGAAGTAAGCAGCAGACTGGCCATAATCATTAAAGTAAATAATCGTATACGCATATTTTTGGTTTTTTGTTTGTACTTTTGTGGGCTACGTTGTCGCAAATTTATCACTTTTTCAGAACCCACACAAGACTATGTCGCAGAAACCGTCGGGAGCCATCAAGAAATTAGCCGGAGAGACCGCCATTTACGGACTCAGTACCATTCTGGCCCGATTCATTAATTTCCTTTTTGTTCCCCTCTATACCTATATCCTCTCAACGAGCGATTACGGGGTGCTGACCGAATTCATGGCCTACATTGCCTTGCTGCAAGTGGTCCTGCTACTGGGGCTGGAGACCGGGTGTTTCCGTTTTGCCAACCGCGAAGGCACGAGGCCGGAAGCTGTATTCTCCAACGCTTTCCTGGCGGTGTCCGTGGTCTCCCTGCTGTTTATGGGAGCCATGTTCCTCTTTGCAGAACCCCTGTCCGTAAGAATGGGCTATAGCGGAAGTGAATCCTGCTACTGGTTCATCGGACTGATCCTGGCCTTGGATTCCACCCTTGTCATCAACCTGACAGCCATGATCCGCTTCAATCACCGGGGCGAATACCGAAAAGCGCTCAAAGCCCAAAAAACAGAATAACGTTCAGGAGCTGTTGCATATTTTGCAACAGCTCCTGAAATTTTATATAATTCTACGTCCTGTGGACGTAGGGGCGGCCACTGGCCGCCCGCGGG
>CALCYB010000028.1 GCA_937906485.1 uncultured Rikenellaceae bacterium | reverse complement strand
GCGATCTTATCCCCTACCTTGATCGGCTGGTTCTTGGGAAACTTGGGGCCGATCTCACGGACCGTACCAATCAACATTCCCCCGCTACCGGTAACCGGATTCTGCATCTTGCCACGTTCATTGACGATGGACATGATCATTTCCTCCATACGGCCCGCATCCCCTTCACAAACCTTCTTGATTTGGGTATAACTGGCGGAGTCAATGTTCAGCGTATGGACATCGATCAGCAACTCGTTGTCATAGATGCTCATCGTGTTATCCAGTTTCAAAGCCGGTTGGGGAAGCGTCCCCACCGGCGAAACTACTCTGTGCGTACCGTATCTACATCCTATTTTAGACATACGTACGAATAGCTTTATGCGTAAAGTTCAGTAAAAATCTTTCTGAGTTTTTCGCTTTCACGCAACTCTTGCAAAGTGATTTCTGCGTGGCCCTTGGTATAACCGTTACCCACGATCATGGTCACGTCGCTACCAACACCTTCTGCACCCAGAGCGGCTTTGGTGAAGCTGGTTGCCATGGAGAAGAAGTAAACCACACCATCGTTCTTGGTACACAGGATGGTGGTCATTTCCGTATCCGGAATGTTCACGTTGTTGATGGTCACATCACACATTTTTCCACCGGTGATTTCTTCGATCTTTTCCAGAACCGGAACCGGTTGGGTCGCATCTGCGGAGAAGACATAGTCGCAGAAGCCCAGATCCTGCATACGTTTGGTACTGCGTTCGCTGTGGCACAAACCGATGACCTTACCGGTAACACCAGCACGTTTCTTGGCTTCGTAGCAGCACAACATACCTGATTTTCCACCTGCACCGATGATCAGAACGGTATCACCCGGTTTTACAAGTTTGGCAGTTTGAGCCGGAGCACCAGCTACGTCCAGAGCGGACAAAGCGAGTTTTTCGGGAAGGTCAGCAGGAATTTTGGCATAGATACCGCTTTCAAACAGGATGGCTTTACCTTTGATGTCCACTTGGTCCACATCCGCGCGGATTTCCAGAATTTCATCAATACGGAGCGGAGTCAATGAAAGAGAAACCAAGGTTGCAATCTTGTCACCTTCTTTCAGATCGATCTTGCCTTGCAGCGCGTCACCGATTTTTTCAACGGTACCGAGCAACATTCCACCTGAACCGGTCCAGGGATTGCGGTGTTTACCTTGTTTGGCAACGATATCGAACATGATTTCCTTGATCTTTTCAGGATCGTGGTTGGCTCTTGCAGAAATATCGGTAAAGGATGCAGAGTCAATATTCAGGGTTTGAACGTCAATCAGGATTTCGTTATCGTAGATTTCGTCCATGTTGTTATCAATCTTGTTCGCCGGTTGCGGAAGAACACCTTTGGGTTCAATCACGCGGTGTACGCCGTACTTGTTTCCTTTTTTTTGTGCCATATTCTTTTCTATTTTAATTGTTTTCAATGATTAATTTCTGGGTTTCAGACCAAGGATCTCACGTGCTTCAGCAGAAGTAGCCACTTCGCGGCCCAATTCTTTGGCCAGACGGACCACTTTGGCCACCAGTTCGCCATTGGATTTGGCCGGAACACCTCTTTCCAGGTTCAGGTTGTCTTCAAAACCTACACGAACGTGTCCGCCCATGGTGATGGCAGCAGCTGCCAGGGTAAAGGCATGACGTCCGATACCGGTGGCGGTCCAGGTGGAGCCGGCCGGAATGGCATTCACCAGCCAGCAAAGGTTTTGAACCGTTGCCGGTGTACAGCCCGGAACCCCCAATACAAAGTTGAATTGCATCGGAGCACCCGGCACTTGTCCTTTACGGGCCATGTTCAGGATGGTATCCAGGTGACCCATTTCAAAACATTCGTATTCGGGTTTGATGTTGTTTTCCAGCATGCGTTTGCCAAAAGCACGCATCATCGGCATGGTGTTTTCAAAGACATCATCCCCGAAGTTGCAGGTGCCACAATCCAGCGTAGCCATTTCCGGGAACAGCTCGGTCGGCTGCAGACGTTCTTCTGCAGTCATTCCCACTGCCCCGCCGGTTGACGGAATGATGATCACATCGGGACAAACCTTGTAAATGGCATCAATGCATTCTTTGAAACGTTCTTTGCTTTGGGTCGGTGTACCGTCGTCTTCACGGACGTGCAGGTGCACGATGGCTGCACCGGCATCCACAGCGGATTTGGCTTCGCGGACAATTTCCTCTACGGTATAAGGAACGGCAGGGTTCTGTTCCTTGGTCACTTCTGCTCCACAAATGGCAGCGGTAATGATCAGTTTATCCATAGCCACGGGTTATTTCTTACGTTGACATTTGCTCGGAACCACACAAGTACCGCTTGCACGGCATACCACGATCGGTTCTTCCAATACATCTGCTGCTGAATCAGAAATGTCCGGACGGGGTACGATGACTTTGCGGGCTTCAAAAACCATCTTGCGGGATGAATTGCCGATGTGTGTGATTTCACCCACTGCTTCAATGTAGTCACCGGCGAATACCGGAGCCATGAATTCCACATTGTCATAAGCTTTGAACAAACCTTCGTCTCCGTCGTTTTGGATCAGCAGCTCAGTAGCCACATCTCCGAAAAGTTGGAGCATCTTTGCACCATCTACCAGATTTCCACCATAGTGAGCATCATGACAGCTCATGCGTACTCGAATCAATGCTTGTTTTGCCATAATAGTATCTTTTTATCAATTAATTATTTACTTACACAAATATGATCCACGAAAATACCCGGAGTATGGATGTTCTCGGGGGCGATTTCACCCACTTTCACCAACTCTTGCGCTTCAACAATCACCACATCGGCAGCAGAGGCCATCAGGGGATTGAAGTTCTGGGTCGTTCCCTTGTAGAACAGGTTGCCGCTTTCGTCAGCGATGGAAGCTCCGATCAATGCGATATCCGCTCCCAGGGGTTTTTCCAACAGGTAATCAACACCGTCCACTTTCACGACCTCTTTGCCTTCTGCTACAATGGTTCCCAAACCGGTACGGGTCAGGACACCACCCAGGCCAGCCCCTTTGGCACGGATACGTTCGGCCAAAGTACCTTGCGGCACGAATTCAATTTCCAACTCACCGGCATTCATCTGGTTGCCCGTTTCAGGGTTGGTTCCGATATGGGATACGATTAATTTCTTGACTTGTTTGTTAACCACCAATTTACCCATTCCACGATCCGGAAATCCGGAATCGTTGCAGATGACAGTCAAATCTTTTACGCCGGAAGCAACCAGCGCGTCAATGATGCTATTCGGAGATCCGGCAGCCAAAAAGCCACCAATCATAACTGTGGCGCCGTCATGAATTTTGCTGACAGCATCCTCAATCGAAATCAATTTCTTCATTCAGATCGTGTATTTATAATTATTCCCGCAAATATAATCAAATATTGCAAGCTTTCCACCCAAATTTGCAACAAATAATTACCCCCGACCCATCTTTACGGCAGGTCAGGGGTAAAATCTGTATTTTGCACTGTCATTCAAGCACTCAGCGGCTTTCCAACGGGTTGGCATAAATCGTCAGCACCAACTCCCGCAATTCATTACGGTCAAATTCTGCGCGGACAGGCTCCGGCTGTTCGCCCAACAGCTGATCCAGTCCCTGGGCCACATATCCGATGAAACGGTGGAGCTCTTCTTCCGTGTAGTGGCCAACATACTGGTGCGTACCGTGCAACAGGTCATAGGCAATGTAATTGTTCGGCCACAAATGGTAGTTGGCATTGATCTTCCTGTCCAACAGGGCAGCCAGCTCCCGGAAACGGTCATTCTTGTCAAAGTTGGCACAAGCCTCAATCTCTTCCCGGGTCAAAGGCTCGCCGAAATGGAAATGAACCCGACCTTTGTCCTGAAGGATTCCGGTCAGGATACTGTTCAGGTCCTCGCCTGGAGCCTTCACATATGTTTGTCGTCTTGAAATATACAACTCCCTTGCTTTCAAGAAGTCACAAGGTTCAAACTCATAGGAGACCGAAACAGGAAGGATCGCCAGCTGATGAAAATCCGCCACAAAATCCCCACTTCCGCTCATATCCAGCATCTTCAGCACCCCCTGACTGGTCCGGTCCGCCCCATCCTTGGTCCGTCCGCTGCGCTGAGCCAGCCAGATGGAGGCACGAGCCTGACCGACACTCTCGCGGATGTAGGAAGAAAGCATCGACGAACTCTCGTAGATCTCACGACGACTTCCTTGACGTACTACCTTGATCATCCGGTTCGAACGCATGATGTCCTCAATGAATTGTGAAGATATCAGATTGTCCCCTACAGCAATCTCGGTTCTGGGTACCTGGTTGCGGTAAAAAATCATCTGCATGATGCCCGGATCCAGCACGATGTCCCGGTGATTGCCCAACAGCAACGACTTCTCGGGACGGAGAATGTTCTCAATACCCGAATACGTCAGCTCATGTACGGTCGAATCAATCAGACGATCCAACACCGGAGCCATGACCTTGACCTGGAATTCATCCACCGTGCGGACAGATCGCAGCAACACTTCAAATTCCTTGCGATCCTTTCCCGGAAAGAGGAAATTCAGGATATTGGTCAATAGCGGATGCGCAGCCACCCGATCCAGGGCAGCTACCATTTCCTCATTCGTATAAGGACGTATCGCGTCGTATTTCTGTATCATGTCAGTCTTACTTTAACCCGAACAAAATTTTCAAACAAAGCACACACCACCAAAGCATTGAAGAACACCAGCAGCAGGACGATTCCCAAGGCTCCCACCGTCAGTGCGGTCAAGAGGTTGTACAAAAACGAAGCCGCCAACAGCAGCACAAGCATCATGGCCGGCAGACTAAAGATGTTCAACAAGAGAAACAAACTGAGGATCAGACTCACGGATGCCACCAGCACCGGCACCAGGAAGAAGAAGTTCTCACCCAAGGTCCAGGTCATCACCTCCCCGAAGACCAACATCAACAGCAAGGTGGCAAACAAGGTCTCACACGCAAAATAAGGACGTTTCGCAGTCCGACGGACAAACACAGCGATCACCGCCAGCACCGTCAAGACCACCGCCGAAGCACCGATCCACTGGTCTGCAGGAATGAATTTGGTGGCTGTCAAGCTGAATGGCGTTCCCACACAACGGGCCAATACCCAGATCAATCCTTCGGCTGCCAACAAAATGCCCAGTCCCCATCCAAGAATCACCAAAGCCTTGATGAACACCTGTTTGGGACGGATGTTCCGGGTCTTGACATACAAAGCAAAAGCCAGCACAAACAGCAGCAGGGTCACCACAGCAAAGGTACGGTTCTGCCCCTGGGTCATCTTGACCATCCCCAATCCCGGCAACGTAAAGAACACCCTGTTTTCCTCTCCCCGCAAGGCATCCGGATCCGCATAAGAGGCATCCGTCAAATAGTCTTCCAGCATCGGCTCAAGTTGACTGCCATAGTGTTGGATGGTCTTGGGCTCAATGTTTTCCAGACAGTCCAGGTCCGTATGGTAATAATTGATGTTGTCCAGGCAGGAGAAATTGACACCGGGATAATCCTCTTTCAACAACGTAAAATCCGTAAAGTTCGGCATCATCTTGTACACCACGCTGGTCAGGGAATAGGTCACCGGCCAGGCGGCCGTTTCTGCGTAAAGATCCACAACCTTTTCATCTCCAGACGAAGTCTCAAACAACAAAGCCGGTCCTTTTACCCCCCTGGCTTCCAAATTAATGACCAAACCCACCTGATCCAAAAGTTGAGGATCATAAAGACAGGCATTACGCATGCCGTCCAGGTCGTTCTCTTCCGAGTCGGTAAACAGTACCTTGATGCCTTGTTTCCATTCGTTTCGGTATTGCAGGGCATCGCGGACCAGTTCGAGCGTTACTCCCAATCCATACCCGTCATCTGCAGCCCCATACGAATACACCGTGCGGTCCAGCACCTGCTGACGGAAACGGGAATCCATGTGCGCCACAAACAGCACATAAGCCGTTGCCGGAGCATTTACCGGCTCAAACTCGGCATACACATTGGCAATATCGTAATGCCCTCCGTAGCGGAATGCCACCGAATCATAGGCATACACCTGCACCTCTCCCCCCAAATCCCGCAAACGTTGTTCCAAGTACGCACGCACAGCAGCACGAGCCTCGGGATGTTCCACAGAATGGGGTTCTTTGGCAATGACCGCCAGGTCTTCCACCCCCCGTTCGGCCGAGAAACGCGTTTCTTCTTCAGCAGGAACCACCTTCGGCACCGTCAGCCAGCCAAAGGCTGCAAGCAGGGTAAAAACCACTGCAGACAAGGCCAGGAAAAAGCGTATCCTCCTGTTTAAGTTCCACTTCATATAGCTTAACTTAATGCTTTAACGTTATATTTATTAGCGGGATCCTTTCCTTCTGGAGTAAAGGCGTATTCAATGCGATCACGATAAGCCGCTTCCACCTTTGAACGCACCATCTTCATGGTACTGTTGATCATCCTGTTCTTTTCAGAAAAAGGCTCATCCGCGACGATAAAGGTTGCCGGCAACCAGCGGTCCGGGAAGAGTCCGCCAAATTCGCGGCCTGCACGGAATTTATCCAGGTCCTCACGGATTTTGCGTGCTCCCTCTGCCCCTTGCGGCAATTTTCCTTTGTCCACATCCAGCACACATATCGTATAGGGCGACTGGTTGTTGTACATCATCGTATTGTTCACATAGGGCAACTTTTCCGTAATGCACTCCTCAATGCCTTCCGGGGCATATTTTTCACCGTCTGAAGCAATCAGCAGGCTCTTGAAACGTCCCAACACGTACAACAGACCGCTCTCGTGCAGATAACCCATATCTCCGGTATGCAACCAACCGTCTTTCACGGTTTCTGCCGTCGATTTGGGATTCTTCCAGTAGCCGGCCATCACGTTCTCGCCACGGATCACGATCTCACCGGATTTCCCAGTCGGACATTCGCGTCCTTCCTCATCCAGAATCTTGATATCCATAGGAGTCACCAGCACACCCGAAGAACCGAGACGGTGTTTTTTCAAGGTATTGGCAGAAATGACCGGAGTAGCTTCCGAGAGGCCGTATCCCTGGAGCATCGGAATACCGATGGCATAGTAGAACTTCTGCAGGTCAATATCCAGCAAGGCACCACCACCCACAAAGAAATCCAGCTCTCCACCCAATCCTTGACGCACTTTCTTGAACACCAGTTTGTCACAGGCCCATACAATAGGCTTGAGGAAGAAGGTTCCGCCACTGCCCTTGTTTGCGCCTTCCTTGTTGTACCGGATCGCTGTCTTCAGACCGAAATTGAACAGGCGTTCGGCAAACTTGCCACTCGCACGCACAGTCTGTTCGATGTTCTTCTTGAAGTTCTTGGCAATGGCCGGCACAGACATCATCACATTCGGACGGAACTCCTTGATAGCCATCGGAATGTTCCGCAACCCCTCCATCGGGGTCTTTCCGGCAGGTACCGTTGCGATGCGACCGCCGTTCTTCATCATGGAGTAAAAACCGACCACATGGGCGAAACAGTGATCCAAAGGCAATAGGATCAACATCTTGTATCCTTTCCGGATGGGAATCAGCCCCAGGGACTGGTCCACATTGGCCGTATAATTGCGGTGAGTCAGGCAGACGCCCTTCGGATCAGCAGTTGTACCAGAGGTATAGGTAATCGTTGCAAGGTCATTATTCTGAATAGATTGTCCAATCTTCAAGAACTCTTCTTTATGGGCTTTCAGCCAGACTTTTCCTTGCTCGACCAACTCTTGGTAATACACTTCCCCTTCCTGCTTGTCCGCAACCGGATCCAACAGCACAATACGTTTCAAATCCGGCAACTGATCACGGATTACGCGGATTTTGTTGAGTTGCTGTCCGGAAACAATGATGGTCGAACACGCTGCATGACGCAAACGGAAAAGCAGATCATTGCTCTCTTCCAGTTTGACGGAAAGCGGTACGGACACCGCACCTGCATACAACAAGGCCAATTCAGCGGCAATCCACAGATTACGTCCCTCTGACAACAGGGCCACATTGTCTTTCGGGGCGATACCCGCTACACAAAGCCCTGCACCAAAGTCATATACGATATCTCTCAACTGATTAAAGGAAGTCGGTTCAAATTTGGCGGACAGCTTCTCGTACATAAACGGCTCATCCCCGAAGCGAGCAACCGAATTCTCAAAAAGATCAATAATGGTATTCTTCATAAAAGTCAAAATAATAAAAGGTTAGGTTTAGGTATAGCTCCACAAAGATAGTAAATTATCCCGGATAATAGGTAAACCGACGGAAAGAAACCCGAAAAGGAAGCCCGGAATGATCACGCACTTCCGACCGGCGCCAATTCCCGAATTCATCGAAATCCGAATAGGTGGTCACAACCGAGAATCCGGTCCCTACATACCCCGTCTCCTCCTGGATAGGACGGCCTTGTTCATCGTAGATCCAGGTGGTTTCCTCCTCGATCCAATCTCCCCCTTCCCAGTAGCCGACCACGCGTTTTTCCAAGGCATCTTCTAACCTATAACTCTGATTTAGATCAGATACTTTATTTCCATTAGAATCAACAAGTAATTCACTTAATAAATATCCATTTTGATTGAAGGTCCGCGTCTTTGTCCAGACCAATTCCCCAGTCTCCAAATTCCGACCAACAACCGTAGTTTTCCGACCATTCTCCTCATACGAATACGCCAGATCGACCCCTTCCGGCAAACGCACCTGACGGACAAGACGTCCCTGTTCATAGGTATTGAAGTGCTTGAAATAACCCTCCTGTCCAGGATCGCCACCTTCCTGCTCCATCACCCGTCCCTGGTCATCCAGGATAGAAAGAATCATGAATTCCGGATCCCCACCGGAACGGGGAGCCATCCGTACATACTGCTCCAGCAAAATCCCCTGTTCATTAAACAGACAGACCGTATTTATCAAAGGGTCCTCATACGCAGCCACCAGACCATTTTCTGAATCAACTGCCTCATAATCAAATTGAGACATTTCCATAACCGGTCCTTGAATCCCGGCATTCACACGATCGGAGATCTGAGGGACTCCCTCCTGACGTGCACACGAGACCCCGATAAACAAACTCATCATCCAGGCCCCAATGGCCAGGTTCCACCACATCTTCTTCATAAACTTACTCTTTGACTGTTACAACGTTTACAATTGCCATTTTTCCGACTCCCTCACCAGCAGCGAGGAATCTCCATAACTTAAGAAGCGAAAATCATGCGACAAAGCAAACTCATAAATGGAGCGCCAACGCTCATTTCCACCTCCGACAAAGGCCGAAATCAACAGCAGAAGGGTACTTTGCGGTTGGTGAAAATTGGTCACCAATCCATCCACAATATGAAACTGATAGCCAGGAACAATGATGATCCGAGTCCTTGCTGTCATTTCTTCCAAATTATTGATTTTTAAATATTCCAACAATGCCATCAAAATATCTTCTGTAGATGGACCATCCCCTTGATAAGGCTCCCATTGCGCCACAGCATCCGGCTTCCAGATAGCAGGCCCCGCCTCCAGACAATGCTTACCCAGGTAATACAAGGACTCCAATGTTCTTACCGACGTAGTCCCCACAGCCACTACCGGCCCCACAGCCCTTTGAGCAAGCAGATCCTCCAGCAACTTCCGGGTCACTGTAAATGGCTCGGAGTGCATCGTATGCCCAGAAATGTATTCACTTTTGACCGGCATAAAAGTCCCGGCCCCTACATGCAAGCAAACGGTCTGACGCTTAATGCCTTTCGCATCAATATCCGAGAGCACCTGTTCGGTAAAATGCAACCCTGCAGTAGGGGCGGCAACCGAACCCCTATACCGGGCGTACAAAGTCTGATAACGCTCCAAATCCAGCTCTTCCGTTTCCCGATTCAAATAAGGAGGAATCGGAACCTGGCCACAAAGCTCCAGTACACGGGAAAAAGGCAGACCACCTTCCCAGCTAAAACGGATAATAAAGCTGTTCTGTTCTCTTTCCAACATTTCAGCCTGTAAATTCAGTGCAGCCAAATCAGCACCTTTATCCCCTGTATATAAATCAATTAGACCATTTTTCCATCGTTTTGCATTGCCCACCACAGCTCTCCATACGCAAGTCCGGTCAGTAGCAAAGGAAATATTGTACTCTGCAGGAGTTATCGGCTCCAGACAAAAGATCTCGATGAAAGCGCCACTGGGTTTTCTAAAAAACAACCGGGCAGGCACGACCCGAGTATCATTAAATACCATCAAAGCGTTGGAGGGGAGAAGTTCGGGCAGGTATCGGAAATGTTCCTGCGAGATGACACCCTTATTATAATAGAGAAGTTTCGAAGCGTCACGTTCAGGCAAGGGATAGGCGGGAATCCGATCTTCCGGAAGCGTATAGTTAAAATCTTCGATACGAATGAGAGGCTCCATTTTAGGCGATTTAAGCGATTATTTTTTGCAAAAGTAACCAATACTTGTCTGACCACAAAATCGTTAAAATTTGATTTTTTGTTTACAACTTTTGTTTACATTGTAAGACCACGTTGATTTAAATGTGTAATCATCTTTTTAAAGCTGTAACAAGTGTTGTCTTTTGTTATCCATTGTATTATAATTATTTCTTATCAGATATTTTTAAACCAATTATTTTATTATTTATCAGATAGTTAATACACTTGATTGATAGTATTACTACATCATATTCCCCGACAAGTACCGGATCTGATTGCCAAATTCGCAAAAATCAACCCGATATAAACCCACAAATAACTGATAATCATCTATTATATCCGATTTTATTTAAACTGAAACTTCCGATGTAGCCTTTCAATTTAATGCCTTGACTGCGGCATACTTACTGCCACAGACCTCTCCCCTTTGTCCTAAGCGTTCACAACTATTTTTCTTGTTGTTTTATTTTTGTGAACAAAATTTTGCTTACATTTGTACTTTCAAAAGTTTACAGACATGAATAGCCGTTTACAGCAATTTTTGGACCTCGAAAAACTCTCTGCCGCCCGTTTTGCAGAAATCATGGGTTTACAACGCTCCGGTATCTCTCATCTCCTCTCCGGAAGGAACAAGCCCGGGTACGATTTCATCACGCGATTCCTCAAACACTTTCCGCAGATCAATGCCGAATGGTTTCTGCTCGGCATCGGAAAGCCTTACAAATCCATGACCGTGGAGGATGCCGATACAGGCACAAGTGAAATTCCTTCCCTTTTTGCTGTCGCCTCCCCAGACAGAGAGGACTCACGCCAAGGAAATCAAGATATCGCTGATGAAAATGAGGCTCTTTTTTCACAAAAAACCCTGCAGGAACGCACTGGAGGACCGATTCCCTCCAAAAAAATCGGCCGTATCACCGTGTTCTATACCGACGGGAGTTTTGACGAATTTTTTCCCCGTTAATTCCCATCAAGGAATTCTTCGGCATTCCCAAGAAATACACTATCTTTGTCCGGTGTACCGAGGGTCGGTACCGACAATAGAACACTTAGACCATGTACAAACTACTTAAACCCATTTTGTTCCTCTTCTCTCCGGAACGGGCTCATGGCATTACAATGATGCTGCTCCGCATCCTCTCTTTTATTCCTGGAGCCAATGCCATTCTCCGATTGTTCTACACCTATAAAAACCCCAATCTGGAACGGGAGGTATTCGGCATTCATTTCAAGAATCCGGTCGGGTTGGCTGCCGGTTTTGACAAGAACGGCGAATACTACAACATCATGAACAATTTCGGGTTCGGATTTGTGGAAATCGGTTCCATCACTCCAGAAGGACAGCCGGGCAACCCCAAACCCCGTCTGTTTCGTCTTCCCCAAGATGAAGCCCTGATCAACCGAATGGGTATCAACAACTTTGGTGTAAAGTATGTGGTGGATCGCCTCAAGAAAGACAAGCCCAAGCTCATCATCGGGGGCAACATCAGCAAAGCCAGCAAAACCAGCAACGAAGATGCATGGAAAGACCTTGAAAAATCCTTCTCCATGCTTTATGATTTCGTGGACTATTTTGTATTGAATGTATCTTGCCCCAATGTCAAAGACTTGACCAAACTCCAGGACATCAACAATTTGTCCGAAATCATCGACCGGCTGCTGACCTTGCGCCGCTATTTCGACGACTACCGTCCTATCCTGCTGAAACTATCTCCGGACATTCCCAAGGCCCAATTGGACGAAATCATTGACATGGTCATGATTTCCGGCATTGACGGCGTATTGGCAACCAACACCACCCGAGAACGTCCTGCCACTTTAAGGGCCTCACAAGAACGGATTCAGGAAATCGGGGATGGCGGCTTGAGTGGGGCGCCCCTCTATCACAAGAGTCTGGAATTTGTACGCTACATCCATCAACGAACACACGGAACCCTGCCGATTGTGGCTGTCGGTGGCATCATGACCCCCCAACAAGCCCAAGAAATGCTCGAATCCGGAGCCTCTTTGATTCAAATCTACTCCGGCTTCATCTTCAAAGGACCGGGTTTGGTACGAAAAATGCTGAAGCACCTGAGTGCATTGAAAGCATAGAGAACAACAACCATGAAAACTGCAGCCGTATGTACCATTGGCGATGAAATCCTGATTGGACAGATCGTCGATACCAATTCTTCGCACATTGCCAAAGCTCTCAACTCCTTGGGTATCCGTGTAGGCACGATGATTTCCATCGGTGATGAACGGCATGAGATCCTTGGACAATTAAGCCGACTCCTTGAGCAATATGATATTATCATCACTACCGGGGGACTTGGTCCCACTAAGGATGATATCACCAAACAAGCTTTGGGAGAATTGTACGGCAGCACCGGCCAATACGAACATCCCGAGCAGGCCGCCATTGTACGCAAACTGCTCAACCGCCGCGGTG
>CALCYB010000027.1 GCA_937906485.1 uncultured Rikenellaceae bacterium | reverse complement strand
TGCCGAAACAAGGGGTTGGTTGCTCGGAACACTCTCTGGGGCTGATTTACCTGCCCAACCCCTTAGCTGGCGGCATTGATGTCGGGCACTGTAGTCAGGAGTCGCAGGGAGAAGCAGGAGGAAGCAGGAGGTTGGTTGCTCAGAATGTCTTCTGGGGCGGATTTGTCTGTCCAACCCCGAGTAATTACCTCAGAGCAATTACCTTCTTGCCCGGGGTTTTGTTGGCTGTTTTTGGTAGGGATGCTTATTTGTATCCTTCGGGATTGTTCTTTTGCCAGTTCCAGGAGTCACGGCACATTTCTTCGATGCCGAAGCGGGCTTCCCAACCTAACTCTTCTCGGGCTTTGGTGGGGTCACTGTAGCAGGTGGCGATGTCACCGGGGCGACGATCCATGATCTGATAGGGGACAGGAACTCCATTTACGCGTTCAAACGTCTTGACTAAATCCAGTACGGAGTAGCCGTGTCCAGTTCCGAGGTTGTAGATGGCCAGTCCGCAATTGCGTTCGATGGCGGATAGGGCGGATACGTGTCCTCGGGCAAGATCTACGACGTGGATGTAGTCGCGTACGCCTGTGCCGTCATGGGTGTCATAGTCGTTGCCGAAGACTCCAAGTTGCGGGCGTTTGCCGACGGCGACTTGGGTGATGAATGGCATGAGGTTATTGGGGATGCCGTTGGGGTTTTCGCCGATCATGCCGCTTTCGTGTGCTCCGATGGGGTTGAAGTAGCGTAGCAGTACCACGTTCCACTCGGGATCCGCCTTCTGAACATCCATCAGTACTTCTTCCAGCATGCTTTTGGTTTGTCCGTAGGGATTGGTGCAATGTCCTTTCGGGCAGGCTTCTGTAATGGGAATCTGCGCCGGATTGCCATAGACGGTTGCAGATGAGGAGAAGATGATGTTTTTACACCCGTGTTTGCGGAGCTGGTCTATGAGTACAAAAGTGCTGGTCATGTTGTTGTCGTAGTATTCCAATGGTTTGGATACGGATTCTCCGACAGCCTTCAATCCTGCAAAATGGATGCAGGCATCAATCCGGTGAAGGTTCAGTACTTCGTTCATGGCCACAGCATCACGCACATCCACTTCATAGAACGGGATGTCGCGTCCGATGATTTTAGCTACGCGATAGAGGGATTCCTTTTGGGAATTGACCAGGTTGTCAACAACCACAAAATCGTAGCCTGCATTATGCAATTCAATCAACGTATGGCTACCAATGTATCCGGCACCTCCGGTAACTAAAATCGTTTTGCTCATAATGTTTACAAAGGTATTAAAATATCTGATAAAATTTTCAAAATAGGGCGGAAGTGTTCGAAATTGACTTCGCTGAAATTACCTTTGCGTTGGCGTATGGCTTTTGCAAAATACACTTTGGACAGTGCCATACTTTCATCCCCCGGCCGGTGATGGACATTGCATTCAATGATGCGTTTGGGGCCTTTTAGGGTACTTACTCTGCCGGCATAGTAGATGTTGTGGTCGTCTTTCAGTTCCCCCCGTTCGTCAAATTCATCAGAGGTGTATAGTCGTCTTCCTTGGCTGTCCTTCGCATACAGGATCTTGTCCTCGTATAGAAATTCAATGCAGATGCCTTTCATCTCGCAGCGGTGCGCCGGAGTCGGCAGAAGCACGGAATAGATGTGGTCGCTCCATTTTTTATACCAAAGGCCTTCATCACACAATTCTTTCTTGCCGTAACGGTGATCATCCGAATCAAACAAATAGATTTCGGTCCGGTCATTGTATTTGGTGCGATTGGCTTTACTGCACAATTCGTAGAGTGAAGTGTTGTTGATATCGGTATTTCCGTATTTGTGGAACACCACATCCAAGTTTGAAAATTCTCCCTGGGCTTGAAAATGCCGCAAAGCCATCTGAAGGTGTTCTCCATCCGTCTTTCCTTCACAGAATACAATCGGGCGGTTGCTGTTATCCTTTACTTGATCCGGCAAAAAAAGCAGTCTTGTATTCAATTGCCGGAGCCGATGGATCAGTGATTGGGCTACAGAATCCTGACGACCTTGCCGGATGTGGCGGATGTATTGGATGCGTCCGATGACTTCATTCTGAAAATTTTCTTCTGGATTTCCGGGTTTGGGAAGGGCATATTTTTTATAGTGTTCAGCAGCTGCTGCTTGCCGTCCGAATTTCTCCCAGGCGTGGAGCATGGCACGTGTTCTCCGGATAAATCGACGGTCAATGTTGATGCCGTCATTGGTTACAATGCCGGTAACGGTCTGCCGGTTTTCAGGAAGTACATACCGGCTCTTGGTCGGATTGATCCGAAAATCATTGTTCTCAATCACCTGTTGCAACGGGATAGAAGGTACGAACTGGCCTTTGATTTCCGGAGTGCCTTTGATGATGGTGCCAATCACTTCCGGTAGGCATTTGAGATTGGTAGAGAAGGTCAGGTCATCCGCATACCGGGTATAACTCACACGAGCACCTTTGCACAATGCCATCAGTTCATGATCCATCCTTCGGCAGATGAGGTTGGCAATGACGGGAGAGGTCGGTGCTCCTTGGGGCAACTGGTTGTCGTGGCAACAGATTTTAGCCAGAACGCTGGCTACTTCTTTCGGATAGTTGAAAGGAGGATGTTGGAACATTCCATATACACGACCGAAATGGATGGAACCGAAGAAATTTTCCAGATCCAGGTTCACAACCACCTGCTTGCGCGTATGCGGACGGGCGTTGGTTATGATGCTGCGTTTGGGAAGGTAGGCATGTACACAAGGAGCTGGCCGATACAACTGCTGAAGGATTCGCGCCAGCCGCTGTTGGGCCAGTTTCAGGCCACGCAAGGGTGCTGAGATGCAACGCTGGGAACCATTTCGTTTCGCAATAGCGAAGGTCTTATAGCGTTGTTCATCCGGTGCTGCATAAAGGTAATAGATGAGGTTTTTGAACTCCATCCCCAATGCCTCGGCCACATCTTCGCGTGTGGTGGCTGTACGCAGGATCGCTATGCCTTCTTCGATTGAGAACATCATATTAAAACAAAGGGAGACTGGTCTATTCAACTTATAGTGAAAGCCGTACCCGAACACGGGATAACGCGGAAGTAAAGCGGAAACAATCCCTTAAGATTGTCCTAATCGTAGCAGGAACACCACAAAAAATCAATACTTATCCAGCCTCCCGGGAACAAAGGTAAGGAATAAATCCATACCTTTGTTAATTCATAGCTAAAACCTGTATGTGAGCGGAAATCCCTATCTTTGTTGCGATCTTACTTTGAAAAGCGAGAAAGACACAATGGAAAAGGATATGAAAAAAATACAATACACAGGTTTTAATTATGTTCAGGTCAAGGAGTTTTGCGGAGGAAAGGTACTTGACCCGTATTTCTGCATGGGCTTTTCGATGCTTTCGTTGTTGACGGATGAAGGGTTTATGACGGTTCACGAAGGGGATACCTTGGTCAGAGATGATCAAGGGGAGATTCGGATTGAACGATAACGAAGATGTTCGGGCAGGCGGAAGGTTTGTGCCTCTGGTGATTGGCGATCCGGATAGGTGGCAGGGCCATCCGGGTAGTTGGCTTTCCACGGTGAAGGGATCTTTCTGGTAACGGGGTCAGGAATGGCCGGTAAGCGATTCATGCTGAAGCTGAGTCCGTAGATCGGCGCAGGTTCCTTGGACTCAGTGAATTCCAAGCCAGATGAGTAGCCGATGGGTGCATCAAAACCGGCATTCATCAGGTTGAGCAATTCATGGTGTCCCAGGGTGACGGCATCCATCGTTTCTCGAACCGTCGTCTTATTCGGATGGTTTGGTGCTGTATAGACGGAACGTTTGACGACGTTCTGTAGGATATCCTCCCATGAACAATCTTCCACCGGGAGTTTTTTGTGCCAGGGATGTTGCTGGATCGAGCCGATGTGAAATCCTTGTTGGCGGACTCGTCGGGTCCAGTAGTTGGTGCTTCGTTGGCTGCCATGGTGAAGGCAGGCGGTTATGACATGGGCATCGCCTTTGATGGTGACGCTGACCGCTGTCTTGCGGTGGATGAGCTGGGCAATCTGATCGATGGCGACCAGATCATGGCCGCCTGCGGTCTGGAGGACGGCGACTATTCGCTGGGCGGACAGGCCGTCACGGTAAAAGGCCCCCGGGGCACCCTTGCCGACGGCACACTG
>CALCYB010000026.1 GCA_937906485.1 uncultured Rikenellaceae bacterium | reverse complement strand
GCGGAAGCACGTGTAGAAGGCCGTTTGTGTGTACAGGCTACGTTGTCCGTTGCCTTGGTAAATAATTCGAACCTGAAAGTCTGATGCACTGCTGGCGTTTTGCCATCCTGCTGGGCCTGATCTTCTATCAGTGTCTGTTTGCTCCGTTCTTCAGCCATGATCACATGGTGAATGGGGTCAGGATTGTGCACGAACACCCCTATGCTGCTGCCCACGATCACTCGGATCAGGCTTACCTGACCATTGATCTGGCCAATACAACCACAGGAATTGCGGAAGAACAAGTCGCAATTCCTGTGGCTTTTTTACTTTTTTCCTGTGATTATGCATTGCCTGAAACACCTGAGGTGGTGCGTGCACATGGGGGATATGTTGCCCTTCGGGCTCCCCCGGTTGACAACAATTTTATGTTTCCTGTTTAGTTTTATTGTTTAAAATTCGTTGTTAACCAGGCAGGTACTCCTGCCAAAAATCCATAAACCTTGAAAAAAATTTTCAGTGTCGTGGCGCTGTTCTGCGTCATGGCCTTTGCTGCTGTCGCGAAGACGTCCGCTCCGGATGGAACGGATGCAAACATTGTCGGTCACATTCTGGACAAGCAGACCGG
This sequence comes from uncultured Rikenellaceae bacterium, assembly GCA_937906485.1. Lineage (GTDB taxonomy): Bacteria > Bacteroidota > Bacteroidia > Bacteroidales > UBA932 > JAGCJX01. Next base: position 23,126 of record CALCYB010000026.1, on the reverse strand, counting down.
CGAACACTTGCCGTTTATTTCGGTTGTCTTGAAAGGAACCATGCTGGGGGCCACCACCGATGTGACCGGTCACTTTTATATGAAGAATCTGCCCGAAGGGGATTTTACCCTGGAGGTATCGGCCATCGGTTACCGGACCATCCAGCGGCCGGTAACCTTGAAAAAAGGGATTACGCTGGAGTTGAATTTCCAGATGGAAGAAGAAGCCATTGCACTGGGCGGGGTTGTTGTTACTGCCAACCGCAGCGAGACCCTTCGCCAACTGGCGCCTACCCTGGTCAATGTGTTGGATACAAAAATCTTTAGCCAGACCAATTCGGTCAACTTGGCTCAAGGGATTGCTTTCCAACCGGGTATCCGGGTGGAAACCAACTGCCAGAACTGTGGTTTCCAGCAAATCCGGATCAATGGATTGGACGGTCCCTATACCCAGATTCTGATCGATTCACGTCCGATCTTCAGTGCATTGGCTGGGGTCTATGGGATAGAACAGATTCCGGCCAGCATGGTGGACCGTGTGGAGGTCATGCGTGGTGGCGGTTCCGCATTGTTCGGTTCATCGGCCATTGCCGGTACCATCAACATCATCACCAAAGAACCGGTGCGTAATTTCGGAGATCTGGGGCATACCATCACGGTGCTGGGCAACGGGGCTACGGATCACAATACTTCCATCAATGCCTCTTTGGTGACCGAAGACAACAAAGCCGGTCTGTTTGTGTTCGGACAAAGCCGGGAACGTGACGGCTACGATGCCAATGGTGACGGATTTACCGAATTGGCGAAACTCCAAGGACAGACCCTGGGTTTCCGTTCTTATGTGAAAACAGGTACCTATTCCAAGTTGAGTTTCGAATACCACCACATGGATGAATTTCGTCGGGGTGGAGACAGTCTTAACCGTCCTCCGCACGAGGCCAACATTGCCGAGCAGATCCAGCACAACATCAATGCCGGAGGTCTGAAGTTTGATTTCTTCAGCCCGAACGAGGCTCACCGCCTGTCGGCTTTTGCTTCTGCACAGCACATTGCCCGTGAGAGTTATTACGGGGGAGGAAAAGACCTGAATGCTTACGGTTCTACCCGGGGCTTTACCTGGGTGACCGGAGCCCAATACCTGTACCGGATGGAGGACTGCTGGTTCATGCCGGCCGATCTGACCGTGGGGGCTGAAATCATGGGAGACAAGCTCAAGGATACTATGTGGGGCTATGACCGTTATACCAATCAGGAAGTCCATACGGAGAGTGTGTTTGCTCAGAATGAATGGAAAAACCGCCGCTGGAGCTTTTTGGTCGGCGGTCGTCTGGACAAGAATTCCCTGTTGGCCAAACCGATTTTCAGTCCACGGCTGAACCTGCGTTTCAATCCCACCGAGTCTGTGAACCTGCGGGCCAGTTATTCGTCCGGATACCGTGCCCCTCAAGTGTTTGACGAGGACCTGCACGTGGCCAATGTCGGGGGAACGGTGCTGATGATCCGCAACAGCCGTGACCTGCGCGAAGAACGTTCCCATAGTTTTACCGCATCTGGAGACCTTTATCATCAGTTCGGAGACTGGCAGGCCAACCTCTTGCTGGAGGGATTCTACACGCGTCTGGTGGATGTGTTTGAGTTGGGACCGGCAGTGATCGAGAATGGAGTACTGGTGCAGGAACGTCTCAACGGGCCGGGTGCCTGGGTGGCAGGGGCTCCCTTGGAGACCAAGATCGCTTACCGTGAATGGTTCCAGCTCCAGGCCGGTTGTACCTATCAGAAGAGCCGTTACGAAGAACTGTATGCGTGGAGTGAAACCGCTCCTGCCGTTTCCCGGATGTTCCGGACACCGGACCTGTACGGTTATTTCACCGCTTCGGCCACGTTGAGTCAAGGATGGCAGTTTGCAGTGAACGGCACCTATACCGGATCCATGCTGGTGCAGCACATGGCCGGTTATGTTCCGGAAGATGTGGCTGAGATTACGCCTGATTTCTTTGATCTGGGTGCCAAGGTGTCCTATGATATCCGTTTCTGGGAGACCATGGGCCTGCAGCTGAATGCAGGTATTCAGAACATCTTCAATTCCTATCAGAAGGACTTTGACCAGGGACCTGACCGTGACTCGGGTTATATGTATGGCCCGGCCATGCCCCGCAATTTCTTTGTGGGAGCCAAACTTTCCTTCTGATCCGGTCTTTACGGAAGGTCGTTATCCAGTTCTGCCTGGTTGAGGAGCTTTTCGGAGATCTCTTTTTGACTGCGGACCCCCAGACGTTGCAGTTCGTTGAATTGGCTGACCAGATTGCCACGTCCTTGGGTGAATTGCCCAAGGACTTTTTGGTAGCCGTCCTGTACTTTCTCGATTTGCGTTCCCAATTTGTCAAGGGATTCTGTCAGACCAGCGAATTTTTCCATCATCAGCCGGCTTCTGTCAACGATGGCCTGGGCATTGCGGCTTTGTTTTTCCTGGATCCACAGGTTGGCTATGAGTTTGAGGCAGGCGATCAGGTTGGTGGGGCTGATGAGTAGGATCTTCTTGCGGTAGGCGTATTCCCAGATGCGGTTGTCCGCTTTGATTGCAGCCAGGTAAGCCGGTTCGATCGGGATGAACATCATGGTGAAGTCCAGGGATTGCTGGATGGCGTTGGGGTATTGTTTGGAGGCCAGGCCATCAATGTGGGTGCGGATTGATTGGAGGTGTTGCTTGAGGTGGTTTTCCGCTACTGTCGGGTTATCTGCCGCCATGTAGTCGCTGTAGGCATTCAGCGAAACTTTGGAGTCAATGATCACGATGCGGTTTTGCGGCAGGTGGACCAGCACGTCCGTCCGTAGTACATTGCCCTCGTCATCGGTAACGCTGTCCTGGGTGGTGTAGGCCTCGCCCTTGATCAGACCCGATTGGTCCAGGATGGTTTCCAGGACCATTTCTCCCCAATCTCCCCGGAGTTTGGAGTCACCTTTCAGGGCACTGGCCAGGTGGTTGGCTTCCGCGCTGACTTTGTTGGTCTGTTCCAGTAGCTCCCGGACCCGGTCGGAAAGGGAAAACCGTTCTTTGGATTCCTTGTCGTAGGTCTCTGCAACTTGGCGTTTGAAGGCCTCGAACTGTTCACGGATAGGAGATAGCAACTGGCTGATCTGTTGCTTGTTCTGATTCTGTAATGTGGCGCTGTTCTTGTCCAGGATCTCTTGGGCCATCTTGTGGAACTGGAGTCGGGATTGTTCTTCCATCTTTTGGAGACGGTCTTCTACCAGGGCCTTTTCGGTGGCCGTCTGTTGTACGGTCTGTTGGAGTTGGTAGATTTCCTGTTGCAGACGTTGGGCCGCTTCGCTGGATTTGAGCAACTCCTGCCGGAGCCGCTCGCATTCTTTGTCGCGTTCTTCTATGCGGGTCTCCAGGGTGGCCAACTGACCGCGGGTGGAGAGTTTGCCATAGCGGTGACTGAACCAAGCGGTGAGGATCAGCAGAAAAAGGACAGAAACGGTGATAAGTGCAATCATAATTCGAAATTTTGAGTTACGAATTTAACGCATTATTTTTGTTGTATAGAGAATAAGTTATGATTTTTTATTTTTCAGGAACTGGAAATTCTGCCTGGGTGGCGAAGGAGTTGGGACGGCTGTTGGATCAGTCTGTCTCATCGGTTTCCCTGCTCTTGCAAGGAATGGCCCAGGCCGGTAAGGCGCAGCCGATCGTCTATACAGCTCAAGAAAATGAGCCTGTGGTTTTTGTGTTCCCTGTTCATTCCTGGGGGCCGGCAGTGCTGATGCGACGTTTTATTGAAGCCCTCGATCTGAGATTGCCGCCCCGCTCCGGTGGGGTGAGTTTTGTCGCCACGTGTGGAGATGACGCAGCCTATACGGATCGTATCATCCGCAAACTGTTGAAGAAGAAGGGAATTGCTCTCAATGGTGCCTATGCCCTGCAGATGCCGAACAATTATTTGCTGTTGCCGGGTTTTGGGGTAGATGCTCCCGATGTCGAACACCGGAAGCTGGAGCAGGCCCCGAAACTGGTAGAGCGCATTGCCGACGGGATCCGCCAAGGCGGCGTGCCGGAGACGGGATTGTATGCCCATACCAACCTCCCGGGACTGAAGAGTTATGGGGTTTATCCGCTGTTTTGTCGTTTCAAGATTGGAAAGACCTCGTTTTGGACGACGGATGCCTGTGTGGGCTGCGGGCTGTGTGTGAAGCTGTGTCCTACCGGAAACATCCGTATGGAGAATCAGCGGCCCCAGTGGTCGGACCGTTGTGTGGAATGTGTAGCCTGCATTCACCGTTGTCCCCAGAGGGCCATCGAGTACGGCAAATCCTCCGTAGGCCAGGGGCGATATGTCCATCCTGATTTAAAACAATACCATTAAGAATATGTACGCAATCAATCATTATTATGCAGATGACCGGATGGGAGACCTGATCGGTCGTCAATATGCCCTGTTGTTGGTGATGGTCCGTTTTGGGATTCCTTTGGGTGTGGCAGACCGGACGATTGCAGAAGTCTGTCGGGAGAGTGGAGTGGATCTGGAGACGTTCCTGGCGGTGGTCAACCTGTTGGTGGATGAAGAAAATTTTGAATTGGTCCCGCAGGCGATCTCTTTGCCGACGTTGGTCAAGTACCTGCACACTTCTCATGATTATTTTTTGAATTACCGGCTTCCGCAGATCCGTTCCCGCTTGGAACAGGCACTTGCTGCCTGTGGCCAGCCGGACCAGCTGCAGTCCCTGGTGATGCAGTATTTTGACGAATATGTCCAGGAAGTGCAGAACCACATGGATTATGAGGACCATAAGGTGTTTCAGTATGTGGAGGACTTGTTGGCGGGAAGAACTGCCCGCGACGGCTACCATATCGGGATCTTCAGCAGCCGTCATGACCATGTCGAAGAGCGTCTGGTGGAACTCAAGGACATTATATTGAAATACATCGTTACCCCCAGTACGCATGAGCTGAATGCGGTCCTGTTTGACATCTTTGCCTGTTCGGATGACCTGGCGAGCCACAACAGTGTTGAGGATAATTTGTTTGTTCCTGTCATCCGTTATTACGAAACCGGGAGGGAGACCCATGACTAAGCGCCTTCATATATTGGTAGCAGAACCCTCTCAGATGATCCGCTCTGGCCTGATGGCGATGTTGCGCAAGCTCTCCAACATTCCGATGGAACTCGCTCAGGTCTGGGATATTCAAGATCTGGTACAGCAGCTGGTCCGTTACCGTCCGGATGTACTGGTGGTGAATCCTGCAGAGTTGGGACTGATGTCTGTTGACCGGTTGCGGGAGGATTCCGGTCTGGAGAATTTGCAGGTGGTTGCCTTGTTGCATACCCAACTTCCTGGATCGCAGTTGCTCAGATACGATGAAACCCTCAGTATCTATGATTCCACAGAGGTGCTACGTGGTAAATTGCTGACCCTCTCCAAAAAGAACGGACAGGAAGAGGGAGCGGCCAATACCCGTCAGAAACTTACAGCCCGGGAACAGGAAATTGTGGTCGGAGTGGTAAAGGGAATGACCAACAAGCAGATTGCGGACCAACTTTTCTTGTCGGCCCATACGGTCATGACCCATCGCAAGAACATTGCGGCCAAATTACAGATCCACAGTCCGGCCGGATTGACCATTTATGCCATTGTCAATAAGCTGGTTGATATTGAAGACATCAAAAATACCTAAATATCGGTATTGTCTGGCATCAGCAGACACCCTATCTTTGTGTTCAGAAAGTCAATAGAAGTTAGTGATGTTTTTAAGTGTTGAATGAGCGGGTGGCCGGACCTTAGGATCGGTTGCCCGCTTTCATTTCATGCGCTGTTTTTTAGAGTTCATACTTTTATTTTTGTGTTTTGGCAAATAGTTGGATAAACTTGTTCCATGATTTGTTAACCCGCATTAAAACTTGCAGTATGAAAAAAATCAGTTTGTTTTTGATGACCGTTCTGGTCTTGTTCTTACTGGGAGCTTGTAAGAACGAAGAGAGTAAGCAACCGGAACCCCAACCGGAACCTGTTCCAGATCCGGAATTGACTATTGCCGAAGAAATCATCACCGTTGATGCCGCAGGAGGAATGGTGGAACTGCCTTATCTGGTTACCAATCCGGTCGACGGAGCCGTCATTACGGTAACTTCCGATATGGATTGGGTCTCCGGTTTTGATTATGAAACAGCAGGGAAGGTGACCATGGAGGTCGCTCCGAACATGGGCAACGAAGACCGCAATGCCAATCTGCTGTTAAAGTATGCCTATGGTGATGGTCAATCAATTGAAAAACAATTGATTGTTCACCAATACTACCAATACGACTATCATACGGATGTCCAATGTGTCAATGCCGGTTATTTTGCGGGTACACAAGCACCCAATGCCAATTACATGCTGTATTTTTCCGATATGGAAGTTGCTGAAAACGGTAATTTTTCGCCGGGATCAACGGTTTTCCGGATTGACCTCTACTCGGATCAACAGCCCGAGGACTACACCAAGATCACCATGCCCGAAGGTGTGTTTACCCGTGAAGACATTGTGGTGACCAGTTTCTATGGTAAAGTGAATGCCGATGGTTCTGCTTGGGAAGAAAACTTTGTTTTTGAAGACATTACCGTGACGGTGAGTTATGAAGAAGACCTTTGTGTGATCGAAGGTGTGGCTACCTACAACGAGGGAACCGTTCATCATTTCATCTGCCGTCAGGATATTTCCATGGGGTTGTACAGCAAAGAGGGATATGGACTGATCACCTACGACATTGAAACCGTGGATACTTTCCTGTCATCCATCAGTTACATCGCTGACAACGGCGAAGTGATGGCCGTTCATGTTCAGTTGTCCGGTACTCCGGAAGACGGCGATTACATGAATCCGTTTACAAGTCTGTACCTGGAATTTGTAGCCCCGTATGACAATTATAAACTTTTACCGGGAACCTACACGGTAAGCGACAGCCAAGCGGCCTATACGATTCTGCCCGGTAGCGTGGATCCTTCCACCTTGAGTCTGTTGCCTACGTATGCTTTTTATACCCATGGTATGAACACGGCTGTGGCCTTGATTTCCGAAGGTACGGTTGTGGTAGAAGAAAATGCGGATGGAACCTATACTCTGGATTGTGAATTGTTTACCGAACAAGGGTTTGCGGTGACCAGCCATTATGAAGGCGAACTGGAGATTCCGAACATTCCCGGCAGTGGTTTTTCAACGTTGGATGGGGACTATACCGTGGACATGACGGACATCAATCCTTTCTGCATCTATTGGGGTGACAGTTACGAAAACGGAGGAGGTTACTATGTATTGGAACTCACCGGCCCCTTTGAGCAAAATCCGGATACGTACATGGCTGATGGTACAGGTGAGGCTGTTTATTTTGAATTTGTATCCGAAGCCCCGGAAGATCCGTCCAAAGCGATTCCGACGGGAGTTTACACGGTAGCCGCAGATAAGGATGCTCCGAATCCGGGTGAGTTCATTCCCGGTTACCAAAGTCAGTTAGGACAAGGCGTTTTGAGTGGAACCCGTTATGTGGGTGCATGGGAAGCAGGTTTCATCAGTCGCTGCGCTCCGGCAGTGGGCGGTGAATTGGAAATCACCAACCACGGGGACGGTACTTACACCATCAAATTTGCGTTCCTGGATGACTTGGGCAATACCTGGGACGGCGAATGGACGGGAGCCATGAGTGTGTTGGATTTCTCCAGTTTCTCTCCCGAACAGCGTGCTGCTAAAATGGCTGATTTAGGTCGCTTATAATTCATCTCCTAACCATAAAAGAAATTCCTCCCTTCGGGCTTGCGTCACCAGGATGTCGGTTTCGGAGGGGGGAATTGTTATGATTTTCAACCGGCCATTGCTGTGGCGTTCGATGGAGGAGATGCTCTTGATGTTGACGATACCGTTTCGTGAGGTCCGGAAGAACAGGTTGCCGGCCAACGAGTTTTCTATTTTGTCCAGGGATTGGTCCAGCAGAAAACGTTGACCGGCGAAGGTGTGTACTTCCGTGTACCGGTCGTTCTTGCAGAACCAGGCAATGTCACAGGTGTTCAGGTACGTGAAGCCATTTCCTGTCTGAATCCTCAGCCGCTCCTGATGAGGGTTTTCATCCGGGAAGAGCCGGATCTGTTCCAGTTTCTCAATGGCACTTAGTAGGGCTTCCTTGCGGATGGGTTTCAGCAGGTAGGATGTTCCGTTTACCTGAAAGGCCTCCAATGCGTATTCATCGTAAGCTGTGGTGAAGATGATGGGCTTTCGGACATGGATGCGGTCAAGAATTTCGAAACAGTTTCCGTCGGACAGTTCAATGTCCATGAAGATCAGATCCACTTCTTCCTTTTGAAGAAATTCTACGGATTCTTCTACGCTGCTGGTTCGGCCAGACAATTTCCAGGAAGGCTTCAGTTCGCTGACCATGCGTTCCAGACGGGTACTGAGCAGTTGCTCATCTTCAATAATCAGGTAGTGTATCATAGATAAGGGGCTTTGACCCGGAATTCAGTTCCGTTGTCTTCAATGATCAGTTCTTTGTTGAAGGTGCTGTATTGGGTAGCCAGGTACTTGAGTCCTACGCCGGCTTGCTTTTGTTGTTTGAGGATTTTTCGTTGGATCCGGTTGCAGAACGTGATGCCGTCCTGTCCGATGAGGATGCTTACGGTCATGGGCTGCTTCTCGGAAATGATGTTGTGCTTGGAGACGTTTTCCATCAGAATCTGCATGGTAAAGGGGACAAGCTGGCGCTGCTGTGAAGCCTGGTCCCGCTTGACTTCTACCTGGAGCGAATTGCCGTATTTGATGGAAAGGATGTGGATGTAGGAATCCAGAAAAGCCAGTTCATCTGCCACGGGAGTCTTTTCAGAGCGGTGTGTTCGAAGTACATGATGGTAGATGTCGGCCAATGATTCAGCAAATTCTTCGGCTTTTTGGGGATTCTGGTGGATGATTTCGATCAGGATGTTCAGTGAATTGAAGAGAAAGTGGGGGTTGACTTGTGCCCGAAAGGCATCGTACTGGTATTGGATGGCCAGGGCTTTGGTTTGTCCCCCCTGCCGTTCTGCAATTTTGCGTTTGGACATGTAGTACAGCATCTCCAGCATCAGCAGGGTGATGAAGTTGATGGCCAGGATGCTTCCGTAATGGATATCGATGGATGAGGTGAACGATCCGTAGCACCAGAGCATCAAGGCAAAGATGCCGATGGTAATGCCGATGGACAAGGTTGTGTCCACGATGATTTTGGGCAGGAACTTGCGGGCCATGATTCCCCGGTCGGTGAGGCGGAAAATCACGTAGACCAGGGCCGAGGTAATCAGAAACAAGGGAAGAATGTTCCCCAGGTGGTTGATGATTTCGTGCAGCCAATTGTCGTAAAGTCGGAATTGGTTGTAGGTAATCAGGTGCACGCATATTTCCAGGAAGATGGAATAGGCGAGTATTGCCAATGTTTTTTTCATAGGATCTTCTTTCCGTTCAGGTAAACATGTTCCACATGCCGGTCATCGCCGAGCATCTGATAGCCAAAGATCCGGTTTTCCAGTGTCCATTTGTCAGTGGACTTCAGTAAACGTGTGCGTTCGGCCATTTCGGGGGTACTTTCCGGATTCATGACGATAAAGTCCGCATCCTTGCCCGGTTTCAGGCTTCCAATCCAGGCATCAAGACCCAATGCCTGAGCGGCACCGAGGGTGCATCGGTAGAGCAGGTCCAGGGGGGATACGGCGTGGTTGCGCAGCTGCTGGATCTGGTAGGCGGCTCCCATGGTCTTCCACAGGGAGAAGGAAGTGCCTGCCGCTACATCCGTTCCCAACACGGTCTTCACTCCAGCTTCGTCGGCACGTTCGAGGTCGTATAGTCCGCTGCCCAGAAACAGGTTGGAGGTAGGGCAGTGGACGGATGTGGCTCCGCGTTCTGCCATTCGGGTATATTGCTGCCGGTCCAGGTGGATGCAGTGGCCCATGAATGAGCGGTTGTTGACCAGTCCAAAGTGTTCATACACCTCCAAATAGTCTTTCCGTTCGGGGAAAAGGCTTGCGACGGACTGGATCTCGTTGTGGTTTTCGGAAAGGTGGGTCTGGATGTAGGTGTCGGGGTAGCGTCGGTGCAGCGCTCCTGCGGCTTCCAATTGTTCTGGGCTGCTGGTGATGGCAAACCGGGGAGTGATCACGTAACGCAGCCTCCCGTCACGGTGCCATTTTCTGATCAGGTCTTCGCTCTGGTCGTAGGCTGTCTGAGGGGTGTCCAGCAGGTAGTCCGGGGCATTACGGTCCATCCATACTTTCCCGGCCAGCATCCATATTCCGCAATCCTTGGCGGCTTGCAGCAGGGCTTCTGCACTTGCTTGGTGAACGGAGCCGTAGGACATGGCCGCGGTGGTTCCGTTGCGCAGGAGTTGTCGGATGAAGTAATGGGCTTGCTGCCGGGCGTAATCAGGATCGGCATAGGCGGCTTCCGTGGGGAAGGTGTAGTCGTTGAGCCAGTCCATCAGCTGTTTTCCGAACATGCCGATCATGGCGCATTGCGGGAAATGGAGATGGCTGTCAATCAGGCCCGGCATCAGGGTCCTGCCCGTGTAGTCCACCACCTGAACTTCCGGATATTGCTCTCGGAGGGTTGTGTAGTCCCCGGTTCGGATGACTTTTCCGTCTGCTACGAGCAGTACGCCGTTTTCCAGCCAGAGGTAGTCGTTGCGGCTGCTGCAGAAACTGAAAATATCCCCTTTGTATAGCGTAGGTCCGTTCATGTAGCAAATTTAAAGAAAGTTTTTGAAATTATCCAGCACAAGTATTGTGCAGATTAGAATTATTATCAACAAAGATTTATTAAATATTGTTTGTAAATCGAAAAAAATAGATTATCTTTGCCTACGAATTTTAAACAAACACACTTAAAAACGATAGCACTATGGAAAAGAAATGGATTTGTACCGTATGCGGTTATGTACACGAAGGCCCTGAAGCTCCTCAAACCTGTCCCCAATGCAAACAACCCCAAGAAAAGTTCAAAGAACTGGTGGAAACCGAAGGTGCTTTGCAATTTGTGGATGAACACGTGATTGGTGTTGCCAAAGGTTGTGATCCGGTCATCTGGGAAGGCCTTCAAGCTCACTTTATGGGAGAATGTACTGAAGTGGGTATGTATTTGGCGATGAGCCGTCAGGCAGACCGCGAAGGCTATCCGGAAGTAGCAGAAGCCTTTAAGCGCTATGCTTGGGAAGAAGCAGAACATGCTGCCAAATTTGCTGAACTGATCGGTGAAGTGGTATGGGATACCAAGACCAACCTCAAAAAACGGATGGAAGCAGAAGCTGGTGCCTGCGAAGACAAAAAACGCATTGCTACTTTGGCGAAACAACAAAACCTGGATGCTATTCACGATACCGTACACGAAATGTGTAAAGACGAAGCTCGTCACGGAAAAGGTTTCGAAGGCTTGTACAACCGTTACTTCAAGAAATAATCGGTTGGCAGCAACGATTTGTCAATAAAAAAGAAACCGGCTGGAGCAGCCGGTTTCTTCTTTTTATAGGGTGGATGTCCGCTTGCAGGGAAACCCCCTGCAACGGAACTAACCAATGGTTTCGATCTTCTTCTGGAAGAGGCGTTGGCCTGCATCGGAAGAGTTGAAGGTAGCAGGACCTGTCACGCAACCGCCAGCACAAGTCATCACTTCGATGAAGTTGGCCGGTGCCTTGCCACTCTTTCCGTAAGCTTTCAGCAGACCCACGGTCTTTTTGTCCAGGTTGGCAATCTGCAGACCGGTGTATTTGCTGGTGAATTCTTCTCCCAAAGCATTCTTGACAGCGGTCATCACACCACCACCTGTACCGAAACGGTGAGCATCGCGGATTGAGCTGGTCTTCATCGGGTAAGGTTGGGCTCCATGAACATCGATGCCCATACCGGCGAGTACGCAGTTGAGTTCTTCGTAAGTCATTACGAAATCCACTTCTTCGTCTCGTTGTGCTTCTTTACGTTTGGCAACACAGGGGCCAATGAATACCATTCGTCCTTCCGGATAATCTTTCCGTGCGATGCGGGCGGTGTAGTACATCGGTGATCCGGTGTCAGAAATGTATTTCTGCAGTTCAGGAGCATGCTTGCGGGCCATTTCAATATAAGACGGGCAGCAGGAAGTGGTCATGAACGGTTGGCCTTCATGCATTTTGTGCAGGAATTCGGCACCTTCGATCCGGATGGTTTCCATTGCACCTTCAGCCACTTCATAGACATCGGTAAATCCGATGGCCTTGATGGCACCATAGATGTTTTCCAGGGGAGCGTCGTATTGGCCGAGAATAGCCGGGGCAACCATGGCGATGACTTTTTCTCCGCGACGGATGGCTTGCAGCACATCAAATACTTGGGAAATTTCGAAAATCGCACCGAAAGGACAGCTGTTCAGACATTTTGCACAATAGATGCATTTGCTTTCATCAATGTGTTCGATACCACGGTCGTCTTTGCTGATGGCCTTTACCGGGCATGCTTCTTCGCAAGGTACGGGAATGTGGACAATCGCGTGGTAAGGACAACTCTTGTGGCAGATACCGCAACTGATACACAAATCGTGGTCGATTTCAGCCTGACCCGTTTTGGTGATCTTGATGGCTTGTTTGGGACAGTTGACGATACAGGTACGGGCGACGCAACCTTTACACAGGTTGGTGACGTGGTACTGGCTTTGAATACAAGATGAACAAGCTTCGTCAATGACGCAGAGGATGTTTTCCTTCACGCGTTCACGGCGTTGCATCGCTTTGTTTGCGTATTCTGAAAGGGGAGTCAGTTCGTCGGTTTCGTCAGACATGTCAAAACCCATCAAAGGCAGCGCTTTATATTTCCAAACGGCACGTTCCTTATGGATACAGCAGCGTCCGTTGGGACGGGCAGTCCGGGGGCTAAATTCGATCGGAAGACGGTCAATTTGTTCAACCAGGCGGTCTTCGTTCCAAAGTTTGATCAGGCTGCGCAGCAACTTTTGGCGCACGATCATCACGTTGTTGTTAAAAGCCATAGAATAGAGTGTTAATTCAGGTTAATTTCCGCAAAGATAATAAATAATTGCAGAAGTAAGGATTATTGCTTTTTTTTGCCGCCGAATTTAAGCAGATTTATCATGAGGATACCTAAAAATAAAACAATCAGCACGCTGTCGGCTGTGCTGGCTTTTCTGTCGGTCGGCCTGTTTGCTCCTGTGATAGCCCGGACAAGTGGGGAGGAGGGGTTGGAAAACCATGACATGATGTTCCAGATGAGGGGCTCTGTGATGCACACCACGCGTCCCGGGGAGGATCCGAGTATCCGATTTAAGATGAACAACTTCCGTTGGAATGTGGAGGGCCGGATCAATGAGCGTCTCTACTACCAGTTCCGTCAGTCATTCAATGCCAACTTCCGTTCCAACATGTATGACGGGCTGCTGGAATCCATTGATTATGCCTATCTGCGTTGGCAGGCTTTCGAACGTTTTTCACTGACGATGGGCAAGCAGGTGTTTGCTTTCGGAGGGGAGGAGTTCTGGGCTGCTCCGGTGTATGTGCTGCAATACAGTGATTTTGGAGGCAGTGTGGCTTGTTACCAACTGGGGGTGACCGGAACCATTCAGTTTTCGGAACGCCAGCAGCTGCTTCTGCAGGTGGCGAACCTTCGGGGGACGGAAGATGACCAGTATTTCCATGCCGGCTTGCCTGAAGGGGTGGATCCGACGCGGGCCCCTTTGTTGTATACGGTCAACTGGAACGGGTCGTTTCTGAACGACAGCCGTCTGGATTTCCGCTATTCTGCTTCGTGGGGACAGCAGGCGGTCGGCAAGAACATTTATTTTCTGACCATGGGGCAATCTTTCAGGCATGGCAACTGGGGTGTTTACCTGGATTTTAACTATTCCCGTCAGGACCTGGATGCCAATGGTCTGATCAGCCGCTCTGCGCTGTTCCCGGACGGGTCCGCCAGAACGATAGAAAATGTGGAGTATTATTCCCTGGTTGGTTACTTCCATTGGCATTTTCATCCGGAGTGGGCCTTTTTCTTGAAGGGGGCTCGGGAATACGGCGCTTTGTTTGAGCCGTATGGGGATGTGCCGGCCGGTTTCTGCCGGGCAGACTGGAATGCCCAGTTCTGTCTGGAGTACATGCCCACACGCAGCAAGGATTTCCGTTTCTTTTTCCATTACAACTATTATGATCTGGCCTCCATTGGCGTAGGAGAACAATTGCATCTGCCCACTGACCGGGAACATCGTTTGTCATTGGGTTTGATCTACATCATGCCGGTTTTCTAAGATTTGTACTTTTATGATAAATCTTTTTCGGATTTTTAGTATTTTTGCGTATAAATATTAAAAATCGAAAAAGATGTCAAATTTGAAAACGATGACACTGCTGCTCGCGGTACTGGGTATCGCTTCTTGCAAGCAGAAGGACGAAACAGTAGAGCAAGTTCCCACCTATCCGCTGTTGACTGTGCAAGTTCAAGATTGTGTGTTGAATAACCGATATTCAGCAGCAGTCAGTGGGAAACAGGATATTGCAATTTTTCCGCAAGTGTCGGGGTTGGTTACCCGTCTGGAGGTGGAGGAAGGACAGCAGGTGCGTGAAGGAGAGACCTTGTTTATCATTGATCAGGTCCCTTACCGGGCTGCCGTATCAACGGCCGAGGCAAATGTGCGCGTAGCTGAGGCTGCCGTATCAACAGCCGAGTTGACGTTCCAGAGCAAAAAAGCCCTGTTCGAGAAACAGGTGGTTTCCCAATATGACCTCAGCACAGCAGAAAATGCCTGGCTCTCTGCCAAGGCCCAACTGGCACAAGCCGAGGCGCAGCTGATCAATGCAAAAAACAATCTGTCCTATACGGTGGTAAAGAGTCCGGCCAATGGTGTGGTCGGCACACTGCCTTATCGCGAAGGTTCATTGGTAGGTCCTTCTTTGCCGAAGCCGCTGACAACCGTGTCGGACAATTCCCAGATGTATGTGTATTTTTCCATGACGGAAAATAACCTGTTGGGGCTGATTCGTGAATACGGTTCCAAAGAGAAGGCCCTTCAGGCCATGCCTCAGGTCCGGCTCCAACTCAATGACGGCACGATGTACGAACACACCGGCAACATTGCGTCCATCAGTGGGGTGATTGACCGTTCGACCGGGGCTGCCAGTGTGCGTGCGGAATTTGCCAATCCCGAAGGCTTGCTGCACAGCGGTGCATCAGGAGTGGTCATCATGCCCTATGTGCGTGAGAAGGTGATTGTCATTCCCCAGACGGCCACCTACGAAATCCAGAACAAGGTCTTCGTTTATCGGGTGGTGGACTCAAAAACCGTTTCTACACCGGTGGTGGTTTCCAGAATGGATGACGGTGTTTCTTATGTGGTTGAATCCGGTTTGACGGAAGGAGACGTCATCGTGTCCAAAGGTGCCGGTCTGTTGCGGGACGGGGTTCAGATCGCTGCTGAAACGACAGCTGCAGCGGCCCAATAATCAGGAGGACGAGGTATGAATCTGAAGCATTTTATTGAACGTCCCATCCTGTCATCGGTCATCTCCATCCTCATTGTGGTCGTGGGGTTGATCTCGATGGTCAGTCTGCCTATTGAACGGTTTCCGGATATTGCTCCGCCGACCGTTGTCGTAAGTACTTCGTATGTCGGTGCCAATGCCGAAACGATCCAGAAGAGTGTAATCGCACCGTTGGAAGAATCCATCAACGGGGTGGAAAACATGACCTACATGACCTCTGTCGCCACCAACTCCGGTGCGGCAAGCATCAGTGTCTTTTTTGCACAAGGAACCGACCCGGATATGGCTGCCGTCAACGTGCAGAACCGGGTATCCAAGGCGTTGGGCCAATTGCCTGCGGAGGTGACCCAGATCGGGGTGACTACAGCAAAACGGCAGACCAGTATGCTGCAGGTGTTCACCGTGTACAGTCCGACGGACCAGTACGACGAGAACTTTATTGCCAATTATTTGAACATCAATATCAAGCCGGGCGTCTTGCGGGTGACAGGCGTCGGGGAATTGAACGTGCTGGCCGGTGAATACAGCATCCGTATCTGGATGAAACCGGATGTGATGGCACAGTACCGGCTGATTCCTGGTGACATTGCCCAGGTACTTGCAGAACAGAACATTGAGGCGGCTACCGGTTCTTTTGGCGAAAACTCAGATGAGACCTACCAGTACACCATGAAATACAGGGGCCGTCTGGTGACGCCGGAGGAATTCGGGGAAATGGTCATCCGTTCTTTGCCTGACGGATCGGTGCTCCGTCTGCGTGACGTGGCCGATATCGAAATGGGCAAGGATACCTACAGCATGATCAGTACCACCAATGGCCATCCTGGGGTAACCTGTATCGTCTATCAGACACCGGGATCCAATGCAACGGCGGTGAACGAGGGCATTGATGCCTTCTTGGAAGAAGCCAAGAAAGACATGCCGACCGGTCTGGAGATTGCGACCCTGATGAGTGCCAACGATTTTTTGGATGCTTCCATGCACGAAGTGGTCAAAACACTGTTTGAGGCGATTTTGCTGGTAATTCTGATTGTTTTCATTTTCTTGCAGGATTTCCGTTCGACGGTCATTCCGATGGTGGGGATTCTGGTTTCCCTGATCGGTACCTTTGCCTTTATGGCAATAATCGGTTTCAGCTTGAACCTGATTACCTTGTTCGCCCTGGTGCTGGTGATCGGGACCGTCGTCGATGATGCCGTGGTGGTGGTCGAGGCGGTACAAGCCAAGTTTGAGTCCGGATACAAATCTCCGCTCAAGGCCAGCATCGATGCCATGAAGGAAATCGGTTCCGCAGTGATTTCATCTTCCCTGGTGTTCATGGCGGTGTTTATTCCGGTATCTTTCATGTCGGGTACGACCGGGATGTTCTACAAACAGTTCGGTCTGACCATGGCCGTGGCGGTGGGCTTGTCCCTGATCAATGCATTGACCTTGAGCCCTGCTTTGTGTGCGGTGATGCTCCGTCCTCACGATGAAGTGGAGGAAGGTGGCAAGAAATCCTTCAAACTCCGTTTCCGCGACTGGTTCAACCGGATATTCAATAAGTTGATTGATGCCTACCAGGCTGGTGTCCGTGTTTTCCTGCGCCGCCGTTGGTTGGCCTGGGGCACCTTGATCGTTTCTTCCGTGATTTTTGTGTATCTGATTGGTACGACCAAGAGCAGCCTGGTGCCGGAAGAGGACCAGGGGGTCTTGTTTGTTTCGGTGACTACCGCTCCCGGCAGCTCACTCCAGGCAACGGAACAGGTCATGCAGCGGATTGAGAAGATGATTGAGCAGGTGCCGGGCATCAAGATGTATGGCAAGGTGTCCGGTTACGGACTCCAGTCCGGACAAGGCTCCAGCAACGGGATGTTCATTGTCCAGCTGGAGGACTGGGCACTTCGTGAGGATCCTCAGATGGATGCGAACGGCATCATCCGCAAGATCTATGCAGCGACTGCTTCCGTGAAGGATGCATCGATTTTTGCCATGTCTCCCGGGATGATTCCCGGCTATGGCTTGGGCAACTCGTTGGACCTGTCATTGCAGGACAGAAGTGGAGGAGATCTGAATACTTTCTTTACGACGGCACAGGACTACATGGCACAGTTGCGCAAACGCCCCGAAGTGGCCCAAGTATATACGACCTTTGATGTGCGCTTTCCGCAATGGTCCGTGGAAGTGGATGCGGCCAAGTGCAAGCGCGCCGGTGTGTCTCCGTCGGTGGTGCTTTCGACCTTGGGCGCTTATTATGGTGGACAGTATGTGTCCAACTTCAACCGTTTCTCCAAGGTGTATCGGGTGATGCTGCAGGCCGATCCCGAATCCCGCAGGGATGAGTCTTCTTTGGACAACATCTTTGTGCGTGTGGGTGAGGAGATGGCTCCCCTGAGTCAGTTTGTGACCATTTCGCGTGTTTACGGTGCTGAGTCCATGACACGTTTCAATATGTTCAACTCCATCTCTGTCAGCGTGACGCCGGCAGAAGGTTACAGTACCGGGAATGCCATCACCGCGGTGCGCGAGGTGGCGGAAGAACACCTGCCCCGGGGTTACGGTTATGAATTCGGGGGAATTACCCGGGAGGAAAGTCAGTCCTCCAGCACAACGCTGATTCTGATCTTTGTGATCTGCATTCTGATGATTTTCTTGATCCTGAGTGGGTTGTATGAAAGTTTCATCCTGCCTTTCGCCGTTATTTTGAGTGTGCCTTGCGGGCTGATGGGCAGTTTTATCTTTGCCCGTCTCTTCGGTCTGGAAAACAACATTTACATGCAGATCGGGCTGATCATGTTGATCGGTTTGCTCTCTAAGACTGCTATCCTGATGACCGAGTATGCGGCAGAACGCAGGCGGATGGGAATGTCGCTGGAAGAAGCTGCGTTGGATGCAGCGAAAGCCCGTCTTCGTCCTATTCTGATGACGGTCTTGGCGATGGCCTTCGGCATGTTGCCGCTGATGCTCTCTTATGGGGTCGGGGCAAATGGCAACCGTTCGTTGAGTACGGGTACGGTCGGCGGTTTGCTGATCGGTACGATCGGACTCTTGTTTACCGTGCCGGTATTCTTTGTTTACTTCCAACGTCTGCAGGAAAAGATCAGACCCATGCCTGCTGCAGCGGAACAGGAAACAGAACAATCCAATCAACTTGAACAGTAGGAGGACGTTATGAAAAAGATGCATATTGGTTTTTTGATTTTGATGCTGGTCTTCGGCTTGACTTCGTGTGGCATCTATAACCGTTACGACCGGAAAGAAAGTGTGAGGGAGGACCTGTACGGGGATAACCTGTTGATTTCAACCAATGATACGGTAAATTTCGGTACCTGGAACTGGAAGGAGGTCTTTACGGATGTGCGTTTGCAGGCGTTGATCGATTCGGCCTTGGTGCGGAATGTGGACCTTCGCAAGGCCCATCTGGATGTTCAAGCGGCCGAAGCCCTGTTGATGTCGGCAAAATTGGCCTACCTGCCGAGCTTTGCGCTCAACCCGCAGGCCTCCGCTTCCTATCTGCCTTCTGCAGGAACCACTTCGACCAGCTACAACCTGCCGGTTACGGCATCCTGGGAGATCGATGTTTTCGGGAAGGCGACCAACCGGAAGAGGAGTGCTGCAGAAGCCTTGCAGCAAACCCGGGAGTACGAGCAGGCGGTCCGTTGTCAATTGATAGCGGCGGTAGCCAACTTGTATTATACCCTGATGACCCTGGATGAGCAGCTGGACATTTCCAATGAGACGGCCGCCAATTACCAGAAGAGTGTGACCGTTACCCGGCAGTTGATGGAGGCCGGTCAGTCCAATGATATTGCTCTGGCTCAGACCGAAGCTGCCTGGTACGCTGTACAGGCCTCGTTGGAGGACTTGCGCCAGCAACGGATCCTGGCAGAAAACGCCTTGGCGCTGCTGTTGTCCGATACCCCGCACGCGATTGTGGTCAATACTTGGCAGGAACAAACTTTTCCGGAGGCTTTTCCCGTAGGTATCCCGCTGGAATTGTTGGCCAACCGCCCCGATGTGCGTATGGCAGAGGCCGCATTGGCACAGGCTTTCTATGAAACCAATGCTTCCAGGGCCGCGTTTTACCCTTCGCTGGTGTTGAGCGGATCCGGGGGGTGGACCAATGCCATTGGTGCTGCCATTGTGGATCCCGCTGAATTTTTGGGTTCTGCCTTGGCTTCCCTGACCCAGCCGCTGTTTGCCCAAGGCCAGTTGACGGCGCAGCTGCGGGCGGCGAAGGCCCGTCAGGAGCAGGCTTCCCTGACTTTTGAGCAGACCCTATTGTCCGCCGGAAACGAAGTCAACGAAGCATTCTTGCAATACCAGACCGCACGGAAGAAAACTGCTTCCCTGAATGATCAGGTGGCTGCCTTGAAGCGGGCCGCGGATCAGACTGCTTGGATGATGGAATACGGACACGTTACCTACCTGGAAGTGATTGCGGCGCAGCAGTCCTACCTCTCCGCCCAGTTGGCAGCCTCGGCCAACCGCCTGGCCTATGTGCAAGGGATCATTTCTTTGTACAATGCGTTGGGTGGAGGTGCGGAACGAGAATAATGGCTTGATTCTTGATACCTTGTCGGAGTATTATGAAAAAAATGTATTGTATGATAGGAGTAGTCCTGCTGGGATTGGCAGGCTGCTCTTCCTCTGCAGATTATGCAGACTGGAACGCACTGGATGGAGAGTGGAACGTACTTCGGGTAGGGGATTACGTTGTGGACATTCCCGGTTATGAAAACCCCGATGAAGTTCCTTTTATCGGTTTTCAACCGGAGGATGGCTCGGTTTATGGATTGTTGGGGTGCAACCGGCTGGTGGGTGTCCGAATCATTGATGCAAAGCATCCCCAGGTAGCTGATTTTTCAAACCTCGGCTCCACCTTGATGTTATGTGAAGACATGAAAGTGGAAGACAAGTTGTTGCCGGCTTTGCGCAGTGTGGTTCATTACCAGATCGCTCCCAACGGTTATCTGCAGCTGCTGGATGCGGAAGGAGCTGTGGTGATCGAATTGCAGAAACGTTGACCTTCTGTCATTCTGAAAACTAAAAAAGGCCTTGCAGATTAATCTGTAAGGCCTTTTTTAGTGATCCGTCTGGGGCTCGAACCCAGGACCCCAACATTAAAAGTGTTGTGCTCTACCTGCTGAGCTAACGAATCATCCTTTTGGGACTGCAAATGTAGTCCATTTTTTTAAGTATGCAAAAAAAAATGGATAATTATTGTGGATTTTACGAAATTTGTGCGGGAATTACGTGATTGGCCCTTTGATTCGATGATCCGGTCTGAGTGTTTTTTTGATGAGTTGGCTACCTTCTTCCGACAAGAAGGCATAGGGTTTACTTTACAGGAGGTGGTGTTGAAACCCCATCCAGAAAAGGGGTTGGAACTGATTGCCCCAGTACGGCAAATGTCTTTGCTGGTGGTACCGGTACCGCTTGCTGTTTTTTCTGCAGCCCAAAGCCGGCAGACAGTTTTTTGTATTCCTGCTGCTTCGTCCTCGTTGCTGTATCTGTACGAAGACCGCTGGAGGAGCCAGCCGGAGTACTGGCAGGCACGTTTGCGTGTGCGGTTGGGAAAGGGCAGGAGGATATTTGCCCGCAAATGTCATCTGATTCGTCCCGATGCTGTTGCCATGCGGGAATTTTTGCAAAAGAACCATACCTATGGTGTGACCCGTTCGCGCTGCCGCTATGCACTGACGGATGAACAAGGTCGTTGGCTGGCTGCGGCGACATTTTCGGCTCCCCGGTGGATGGACCGAGGTGGAGAACGGGTTCAGTCCTGGGAATGGATCCGTTATGCATCCTTGCCGGATCTGACGGTGGTCGGTGGAATGAGCCGGCTGCTGGCGGCTTTTGTTGAGGAGGTCCATCCGCAGGAGGTGATGACTTACGCAGATCTGGAGTGGTCTCCCGGAGCCGCTTATGAGAAAATGGGTTTTGAGGCAGTATCGCATCGTCCGGGAGTCGTGTACTGCGTCTGCCCGACCGATTGGTCCCGGCATTCGCTGTCCAAGATACAAAATGACCGTCGCTATCGCAGTGACGGTCATCAGATGGCCAGTTGGCCCCGGATACAGAATCTGGGCAGTGTAAAATACTTGCGGCGTTACCCGTTTTAGTTTTGCAGGTAGTAGGTGACTGACGTGACTACCCGTACTTTTTTGATGTAGGGGGTGTTGCTGTCCCGGTCTTCGATGGTGAAGGTGCCTTGGTTGGCTTTCTTGATTTTGCCAAGCCGGCTGCCGGAGTCCATGGCAAATTTTTCTCCGACTTGTCTTGCGTTTTTTGTGGCTTCTTCAATCATTTGGGGCTTGATTTCATTGAGCCCTTCGTATTTGAACTGAACCGGATTGTTCCAGGAATTTTCGGCCAGAATGATGCCTTTCTTCAACAATTCTGTCTGCTGGCTCATGAGTTGGCGTACCGGATCTACGCGGTGGGAGCAGATGGTGATCGTGGTCGTGCTCAAGTAGCGGTAGGGCCTTTCGTTGATGCCGTATTCTTGGGCAAATTTGTCGGAGATGTTGGGGACCGACAATGAGATTTCTTCTTCCAGAATGCCTCCTTTTTTCAAGAAATCCTGAATGACCGAAGTGTTTTCTTCGATGTTGCGGTAAACGGTGGACAGGTTGTCTCCGACTACGGTAAAGGTGATCGGCCAGATGACTTTGTCTGCGGCCACTTCTTTTTCGCAGAGGCCTTTGACGTCCACGGTGCGCTCATAGGACCGGAATTCTGCAACGGATCTCGGCAGCATCATGCCCAGGAAAATGAGTCCGATCATGATGTACAGGCCAGTAAGGTTGGTTTTGTTCTTCATCTTGCTGCAAGGGATTAAGGGTTAGGGGTGACGTGGGTGCGGGGCGGTGTTGCTTGCTCCAGAAGGCTGATCTGGTAGCCGCTATCATGCCGGGTGGCGGCAATGATGGCATCGGCCAACGGATCTTCAATGTATTCTTGGATGGCCCGTTTGAGGGGACGGGCGCCCCATTCGGGGTCGTAGCCTTTGTCGGCCAGAAAATCGCGGACCTGGTTTGTGACCTCCAGGCCGTAGCCCAGGCTTTCCATTCGCTGTTGTACCCGGCTGATTTCCAGGTCTACGATTTTTCGGATGTCGTTGCGTTCCAGGGCATGGAAGTAGATTTTTCCGTCAATCCGGTTGAGGAATTCGGGCGAAAAGGTTTTTTGGAGCGCCTTGTCGATAATGGCTTTGCGCCGTTGTTCTTCGTCCCGGCGGGTGGTTGTGGCATAGCCGAGTCCACCTGCAGAAGCTTTCATTTCCCTGCTGCCGACGTTGGAGGTCATGATGAGGATGGTGTTGCGGAAGTCCGTTTCGCGCCCGTTGCTGTCGGTCAGCCGTCCCTCGTCCAGGATTTGGAGCAGGAGGTTGAAGATGTCCGGATGGGCTTTTTCGATTTCATCCAGCAAAACAATGGAATAGGGCTTGCGGCGTACACCTTCGGAGAGTTGTCCTGCTTGTTCGTAGCCGACATAGCCGGGAGGGGCACCAATCAGACGGCTGACGGTTATCTTTTCCATGTATTCGCTCATGTCAATGCGGATGAGGTTGTCGGCCGAATCAAACAATTGTTCAGCCAAGGTCTTGGCCAAATGGGTTTTACCAACGCCGGTGGGACCGAAGAAGATGAACGTGCCTATAGGACGG
>CALCYB010000025.1 GCA_937906485.1 uncultured Rikenellaceae bacterium | reverse complement strand
GCTTATGCTGCCCGCCACATCGCCAAGAACATGGTGGCTGCCGGCATCGCACGCGAAGTACTGGTACAAGTGGCCTACGCCATCGGTGTTGCCGAACCCGTCAGCTTATACATCAACACTTACGGCACAG
Organism: uncultured Rikenellaceae bacterium; assembly: GCA_937906485.1. Lineage (GTDB taxonomy): Bacteria > Bacteroidota > Bacteroidia > Bacteroidales > UBA932 > JAGCJX01. Next base: position 3,492 of record CALCYB010000025.1, on the reverse strand, counting down.
CTTTTGTAAACAAAACCGATGGGGAGATTGCCGACATCATCCGCGGCCTGTTTGACCTGCGGCCGGCCAAGATTGTGGAACGCTTCGGACTCAAGAACCCGATCTTCCAACCCACCGCTACCTACGGCCATTTTGGCCGGACGCCATACACCCAGCCTGTTGTTTTGAAACGGGACGGGTGCGAAAGGACAGAAACCGTACAGTTTTTCGGATGGGAGCAGCTGGATGCAGTCGACACCCTCAAAAAAGCTTTCTTTTAAAAAAAGAACTTTATGCGAATCAAATTGATCACGGCCATAACCTTGTTTATGGCCGTTTTTGCAATGGACACCCCGGCACGATCCCGGGAAAAGAATCCCTGGGAAGCCGTGGACCAGGCCCTGGAACAGGGACGGAGATGCTCTGGCCCTGACCGACTCCTTGTACCGGAAAGCCCGCTTGCAAACAGACTTCCCACAATTGCTTCAAGCCTTGACCTACCGGGTGAGAATCGGTGCTGGCATCGACTGGCACAGCACCCCCGATCTCTACCGGCAACTCTCGCAGGAGGAAACCCTGTTTGCCTCGGATGCCCAAGCCTATGCCGCTTACCAGCAACGCATGATGGAGCTGACAGACCAGTACTCCACCGGTTGTCCCTACGCCGAAGAGATTCGCTCCCGACTTGACAAAATCTATGCGCTGGACAGTCTGCTGACCCTGTCCACCCCCCAACAGCAGCCCCCGTTTGACGACCGCTACCAGGAAATCCTGTTCGGTCTTCAGCGTTGGAGCTGGCAATACGACCCGGATTTTTACCAACGGCTACAACAAGCCTGTCAGCAAAATCCTTCACTGTTGGCAAAGGCCGAGATGGAATACATCACCTACCACTATGCCCGTTTCCCCAAAAAGCAGATTCGCCTGCTGCGGGAGCTGCTGGCTGAACAACCCACTGGTGCCGCACAGAAATCCGACCCCATCCTCCGGGAAATGGCCCATAGGATACTCCGTCTGGAACAGCAGCAACTGGACCGTCTTCCGGACTCCCAACAGGAAGCGGCCGCTGAAAAATGGCTGCAAGAATGCCGTCAGTGGAAATTCCGGGACTTGGAAAAAATCTTCCTTGCCCCCGAATTCATGGCCTGGACCCAAGGCATCGTCGCCCCCGGCAAAGCAGTGCAAGTCCACATCCGGTACCGCAACCTGGACCGGCTCACCCTCCGTCTGGTCAAACAAGGCAAACGCCAACAGGTCATCCGGACCTCCTTCCAGACCGCACCCGGTCTGCTGCACCAGGACACCCTCCTGTTGCAACTGCCGTCTCCCGGTACCTACGAATTGATTTTCAAAACCCGCCCGGGCAAAAAAGTCTACAAACAGCAGCTTGTGGTCAGCTCTGTCGGCATTCTCCAGCGCAACCGCAGCGGACATGCCACCGAGATCTATGTTACCGACCGCGCCAGCGGACGGCCGCTACCCCAAGTCGGACTGGAATGGGAATGGCGCAAGGCACAGGAACGGATTTACCGCAGGGATACCTTGCGGCTGCAAGGGTTCACCCCTCTTTCCAATCCACTCGATGAAAAAGACCCGCTCATCCGCATCTTGGATCCCCTTACCCAGGAGCCCTTTGTACAAGGCATCCGATACCGCAACAACCCCAAACGGCATCCATGGGAAAATCAGACCATTACCGTCTTGACCGACCGGAGTCTGTACCGTCCTGGCGACACCGTGCAATTCAAGATCATCGCCCAACAATACGCCATAAGCGGCAACCGGGTACTCCCCCATCAGGTATTACAAGTCCTGCTGACCTCCTCCGAAGGCAAAGTCGCAGACAGCCTTATCGTCACCACCAACTCCCTCGGATCGGCCAGTGGCTGCCTGCACCTGCCACAGACCGGACGCAACGGCCGATGGTCGATCCAAGCCAACGGTCCCATAGTGGGCTACGGCAGCATCCGCGTAGAGGACTACCAGTTACCGAACCTCAATCTGGAAATTGACACCCCGGATCACCCTTTGTGCTTCGGTGACACCCTCCTGCAAGCCGGACACCTGTTCGACGCCGCCCAGGCCCCTTTAAGCGATGTCCGCATCCGCTACCAGCTGGAACGGGACGGGGTTCTGGTCCAACAGGGACAAGTCTACAGCGACGCAATGGGAACCTTCCAGATTCCCCTCACCTTTGAGCGTCCGGAAAGCGACGACGACCAGCCCGTCTACTACTGCGGCTATCACCTGGACCTGACCGCGACCAGTCCGACTGGCGAGACCTGCCAAAACGCACAGCATTACAACCTGTCGGATTACCCCGTAAACCTGGAGGTCCACATCCCCGAATGGATCATCCACCACCAGCCGGTGGAAACCACCATCCGGACCACCTTCCAGTACAACGAACCCATTGACCTGCCGGCCACCTTCCTGCTGTGGCAAGATGCCGACACCCTCCTACGCCAGCCGTTCACTACCCACCAACCCCTGACGATCCCGTGGGAATCCTTCCCCGAAGGGAACTACAACGTGGAGGTCCGCGTTCCTTTCCGCGACCAGCTCCTGCGCGAAAGTCGCCAGGTCCATCTGCTGACGGTAGAGAGCCGACGGCTGCCGCATCATTGCACCTTCTTCTTCCACCCCCTCCACCACTACCGCTCCAGCCAACCCTCCATCCAGGGTCTGATTGGAACCAGCGAAAAAGAATTGTGGGGAGAACTGGAGATTTTTGACGGACAACAACGCCTGTACCGGGAAGCCGTCCACCTGACGGAAGGGCTGCAACTGCTAAACCTGCCTTACAACCCGCAATGGCCCGACCAAGTTACCCTCCTGTGGTCCGGCTGGTTTGACGGACAATCCATCTGTCACATGGAGACCTTCCAACGCGACATTCCCCAAGAGTCCCTCCAGCTCCAACTGCTCAGCAAACGGGACTTCACAACCCCCGGACAACAGGAACAATGGCAGATCAAGGTCCAGGCTCCGGGCGCCGAACAAGGAGAGATCCTGCTGAGCATCTTTGACCGCCGCACCCTGGATTGGCAAGGACTGACCTATGCACTTCCTTACCGCCCACTGTTCCGGGAACAGGTTCCCTATCCCCATCCATTGGGTGGAGGAATGCAGTATACCACAGAGACGATCACAGAAGAAGCCGAATACGGAACGCTTGCTGACGGTGCAATATCTGTCCAACGTACCATGATGGGGAGTGCAAAAAACGCCACCCCCTCCACGACCGGCCAGACACCGGTTTCCTATCGGGATCCCCTGCGCCAGACCCTGTTGTTTGAGCCGCACCTGACCTTTGAGACCGATTCTGCCGGCAACGCCACCGTCGATCTGCAATTTGAAACCGGCCAACACATCGGACCCTACCGGGCGTTGCTGTTGGCCCATACCGCAGACCTCAAAAGCGCATCCCTGGCCGAGGACTTCATCATCCGGAAGGCCGTATCCATCACCCCGCACCTGCCCTTGTTTGTACGTGCAAACGACACCCTGGTC
>CALCYB010000024.1 GCA_937906485.1 uncultured Rikenellaceae bacterium | reverse complement strand
TGACCCGGCTCTGCGGCAACTGACCACGGCAGCTGCCGGTTTGAAGGGCAATACTTGTTTTCCGGCAGAAAACACACGGTCCATGAAGGAGATCATGGCTCCATTTGCACTCGCAAAATGGACGGGAGCTCCAAAGACATACGCATCATAGTCTCCGGCAATTGCCAGAAATTCATTGCCGGCATCGTTGATGACGCATTTGCCTTTGTCCGCACATCGGCCACAACCCAGGCAACCGGACAAGGGGCGTGTGCCGACTTGAAAGAGGGTGGACTCGATGCCTTCGCTCTGAAGGGTCTGTGCGATTTCTTGCAATGCGGTATAGGTGCATCCGTGTGCGTGCGGACTGCCGTTGATCAAAAGTACTTTCATGTTGTATTTCTTTACAATAGGGGTTATCGGTTTTGTTTTTTTCTCTACACCGGTTGTTGGGCGAGGTTTTTCAACAGGTTTTTCAAATCAGATGTTTCATCCGGGCGGTAAACCAGGTAGTATTGGCGCCGGGCAGGAGGCGTATCGGTCAGGACACGGCGGATGCGTCGGGTCTGCAGTTCTTCCCGGATGGCAATCATCGGCAGGAAGGCGTAGGAGTCGGAGTGTTTGAGGTAACTGATGACGGCCTCAATGCTGCCCAATTCCTTTTCGGAGATCATGGGCAGTTTGTTCAGGCTTTGCGCCGGTACGGAGGTCGCTGCTCCCGAGGCGGTGACCAGGATCTGCAGGTCGAAGAAGAGCGAGTCGTAAACCAGTCCGTCGTACGGGTCTTCATCGTCACTCAATCCGAAGTCAATCTGTCTGTTGTTCAAGGCATCCGTGATGGCCGCGTTGTCCAGGGTCAAGAGTTCCACCCCCAGTGAAGGGTAGGTTTTGCGTAGGGTGGCAATCAGGGTCGGCAACAGGTATTTGGCTAAAATCGGGGTGGCACCCAGTCTGAGCGGACGATGGAGGAGTTCGTCCTGTAGCGCAATGCGTTCGTTCAACTTCTCATACCGGATTATGATTTCCTGAATCAGGGGAAGGATCTCCTGGCCGAAGGGGCTCAGTTCAATGTAGCTGCCGTGCCGGATAAACAGCGGACGGCAGCATTGTTTCTCCAGTTCCCGGATGTGGAGAGAAACGGCTGGTTGGCTGATTCCCAATTCCAAAGCCGCCCTGCTGAAACTCATCAGCCTTGCGGTGGTTGCAAATACGATTAAACGAAAATCTTGAATCATCAATATTACTTTATTATAGGTTGACCTTCGGAATATCTTCCCAGCGTGTGGTGTAATGGGGCGAGCGGTTGTCGTGGGTGTTTTTGATGTGTCCGTCTCCCTGGGCTCCGAAACGGATAATGTCGCGTCCGTAGGTGCGTTGGAGGTCTTCCATCAGTTCGCTCAGCTGTTGGTCCCGTTCCTGTCGTTGATCGTGGCAGGCTCCGGCTTCGGAACATTGGCTGTCCTGGTCGAAGAGGTCGCCGGGAAGGGACCGGTAGTCTTTGTTGGAGAGGAGTCGTGTGATGACGACCCCTGCTTTTTTGTAGCCGTATCCCTGCTGGTGGATTTCCTGCAGGGCATTGACGGCAGCGGCCAGTATCGGGCGGTATTCCGCAGTGGCTTCCGGGAAGTGGATCAGGGTGCTGTGGCAGGCCTGAGGGGCATCTTCCTTGAAGCGGTTGGTGTAGGCAAACACGGCCATCTCGGTGCATAGCGAATCTTGTCCGCGAAGTTTTCGTGTGGCTTCTGCGGCAAAATTGGCGACTTGTTGGGTCAGTTCTGTACGGTCAAAGATTTCGCTGGAAAAACTTCTTGACACACAGATGCTTTGTTTTTCAGGGAGGGTGTCTTCAAATTGGATGCAGGGGGTTCCCTGCAGCTCCAACCAGGTTCTGACGCCTGTTACGCCGAACAGTTGCCGGACCTGATTCATGGGCATTCCGATAAAGGCTTGGGCTGTCCAGATTCCGCGGTCGTGCAGTTTTCTGGAACTTTTCCGTCCGATGCCCCATACCTCTTCAATGGGGAGTTTCCGGAGGACTTTTTCGATATCCTCCGGACGGTGCATGTAACAACCGCCTTTTAGTCTGGGGTATTGTTTGCAGAGTCGCGAGGCAATTTTTGCGAGGGTCTTGGTCGGTGCAATGCCGACAGAAACAGGAATGCCGGTGTTTTTGTAGCAGCGTCGGGAGATTTCTTTGGCGTAACCGTCAAAGTCCTCTACCCGGAGTCCTTGAAGGTTCAGAAAGGCTTCGTCAATGGAATACACCTCAATGGAGGGGGAAAACTCCTGCAGGACCCAGCGTACCCGTTGGGAGAGGTCGCCGTAAAGGGCCATGTTGCCGGAGAAGACCGTCACTTGGTGCTGGCGGACCAAGTCGCGGATCTTGAAGAGGGGATCGCCCATCTTGATGCCGAGCGCTTTGGCTTCGTTGCTGCGTGCGATGGCACATCCGTCGTTGTTGGAGAGCACAATGACCGGTTTTCCATTCAGATCGGGACGGAAAACGCGTTCGCAGGAGACAAAGAAGTTGTTGCAGTCGGCCAGCGCAAACATGGGTTACATTTTTTTGATGACGTAAGTGACAATGCCCCAGATGATGAATTCGTTGTCAGGACCGACCTCAATCGGCCGGTAACGTCCATCCGAGCGGTTGGCCGGGAGCAGACGCACGCCCGAGGAAATCTCCACTTCCTTGACGGTATATTCCCCATCAATGAAGCAGACGGCTTTGCAGCCGTTGTAGGGATCCAGGCTCCGATCCACCACCAGGATGTCTCCTTCATCCATGCCGGCGTCGATCATGGATACCCCGCTGACGCGAAAGAAGAAGGTGGAGGCTTTGTGCCGGATCAGGAGTTTGGTCAGATCCAGTTTCTCGCGTATGTCTTCGGCCGGGGACGGAAACCCCGCTTTGATGTCTCCCACCAAGGTGCCTTCCCAGGTAGCTTCCAGATCCGGTAGAAAGGGTTGAAGTATATCCATCGTACTCCTGTCAGTTTAGAATGAGTTGCCGTATGTTTCTGATGTTCAGTTGAACTTTGATGGCGTACAAAGTTAGTAAATTCTTCCCTCTTTTACAGATGTGTTAAAATTCTTTACAGTAGGGAAAATGTGCTATTTTTGCAAGTGCTTGTTATTCAGTTGAATCGGTTTTTGGCATTGAGATTGGGGTGGGAGTCTGAAAGATTTGATAGGAGAACAGTCCATGAAACGAAAAAGAGGAATCGTAAAAATTATTTCACTGGCCCTGGGCCTGGCCATCGGAGCTGTACTGATTGCCAAAGTATGTTTTGAGTGGCAATACGATCATTATTACCAGGATAGGGAACGTGTGTACAAGATCATGACGGGGGCCGTGAGGCATAACGAGGATCCGTTGCAGGCTGATCAGGTCAGTGGAGCGGTGGCTCCGGGTTTCCGGAATTTTGTGCCCGGTGTAGAAGTCGCTACCCGGGTGACCCCGGTGTTTGACAATCGGAATTACTACACCGAAGAAAAGGAGAAGTTAAGTGCGGGGTTGCTGTTGGCGGATACCAGTTTCTTCGATATTTTTACGCGGGAGATCTATGCGGGGGATCCGCATCAGGTGCTGAATGGATGGGGTAAGGTAATGGTTTCCAAATCATTTGCAGATAAACTCGGTGGTGTGGATGCCGCGATGGGTCAGTTGTTGTACAACGAGTCGTTACCTGCGGTCAAGTTGACGGTTGAAGGAGTCTATGAAGATTTTCCCCAGAACAGTTCGTTCAATGGGGTGGATATCCTCTTGTCCATGGTTTCGTACCATAAATCAAGCACCGAGAACTGGATCGGGAATGACCGTTACCATGGCTATGTCAAACTTGCTGAAGGTGTGGATCCGGCCACTTTGACTGATGCTATCCACCAAATGCAGGCTACCAACCAGCCTTTGGAAGAATTTGAAAAGGCCGGTCTGAAGTTGTGGTATTATCTGGAACGTGCTGACCTGATGCATGTATGGTCGCCGATGAACCGGAACATGATGTTGCTGCTTTCTTTGGTGGCTTTGTTGCTGATTGGGGTGTCTGTGGCCAATTATGTGCTGGATTCCATTACCAGTGTGGTGCAGCGTGCCAAGGAAGTAGGGGTGAGAAAATGTTATGGCGCGGGTAGCCGCAACATCCTGTGGCTGGTCTTTCGTGAATCCATGTGTTCGGTCTTGATTTCCATTTTTCTGGCTGCACTGCTGGTGTTGGCCTTGCAACCATGGATCATCCGTCTGGTCGGGGCTTCGTTGTCGGCGTTGTTTTCGGTCAGGGCCGTGATTGCTATCGTGCTGGTGTGTCTGTTGGTGATGCTGGTCTCCTCGCTGGTACCTGCCCGTATTTTTATGTCCATCCCCGTCTCGACGGCCTTTCGGAGTTATCGCGAGACCAAACGGCTTTGGAAGAAACTGTTTTTGACCCTCCAGTTTACCTTTACTGTCTTTTTGGTCTGCATGATGCTGGCCTTTGCCAAACAGTATGATGCGTTGTTGAACCAGGATCTGGGGTATAATTACGACAACCTGCTGGTGATCGAACTGCCGAATGCACCCTCAGATGAGTTTTACCGATTGCAGGATGAACTGGTCAAACTGCCTTGTGTACAGCAAAGTGCCATCGTTTCCCGTGTCCCGGTTGCCGGCTCCTCTGGCAACAATGTCTATCTGCCGTCAGATGATCGTGAGTTGTTCAATGTTGCGGACCAGTATCATTCGACCGAAGGAGCTGCTGCTGTTCTCGGTATCCGGTTTTTGGAAGGACGGGAGGCCAGAAGCATGAAAGAGGTGGCCGTCAGCCGTAAGTTTGTCGAGAAGATGCAGCAGTTTGTTGACTGGTCCGATGGTGCAATCGGCAAAGGCGTCCTGTTTACTGAGCACAGCACCAATAAGGAAGACATCTACACAATCTGTGGCGTGTATGAAGACTACAAGATCGGAGGCATGTACTTGGATGACCGTCCCAGTGTCCGTTTCGGTGCTGACCGTAACCTTCCGCCCTATGAATTGCAGTTTGGCTGCATCCTGATTAAGGTGAATGAATTGAGTGCCAATACGGTGGCGATGATCCAGCAGTCGGTGGACGAACATCTTCCTCAAAAAGAGGTGGAGGTCGTCACTTATGCGGATGGAATGAGGGTTCAGTTTGCAGAAATACAGCGTATCAAGGATGCTATTCTGTTGGGGAGCATCTTTGCGTTCATCATTTCGCTGATGGGATTGGTGGCTTACATCCGGGAGGAAACCCGGCGCCGGAGTGCGGAAATGGCCATCCGGAAGATCAATGGTGCCCAGTCAAGAGAAGTTGTTGGGATGTTTCTCCGGGATGTGCTGAAACTGACCCTCATCGCTGTGGTGCTGGGGAATGTCGCTGCGTACCTGGCCAGTGATCTGGCCTTGCAGATGTTCCAGCAGAAGGTGGACTTGGGTGCCGGAATCTATGTGTTGGGGGACTTGATGGTGGTGGTGATCATTGTGGTGACGGTGCTGTTGAATTCTTTGCGGATCGCAGCGGAGAATCCGGTCAAAGCGATTGCAAGTGGGGAGTAAATTCACTATCTTCGTCGCTTGAACTAAGCGTATTCTTTGATGGTTAAGATTTATTGTCATAATACAGACAGCACCAAGGAGTTTCAGGAAGGAACCACGTTGCTGGAGATGTTACCGGCCTTCGGGTTGGAACAACGCGAAAATCCGATCTTGGCGGCGAAAGTGAATCATGTTGCACAAGGACTCAAGTACCGGGCTTTCAACAGCCGGGAGGTGGAGTTCCTGGATTACGGGACCTACATTGGGCGGGGAGTCTATTGCCGTTCGTTGTGTTTCCTTTTGTGCAAGGCTGCTCGGGACCTTTTTCCGAAGGGACATCTGGTCTTGCGCCGTCCGATTTCCAAAGGCTACTATTGCGTGCTGGACAAAGGCGACGGCAAGGCCCTGCTCCCGAGTGATGTCGATGCTTTGAGCCTGCGGATGCGGGAACTGGTCCGAAAGGATCTTCCGTTCCGCCGCTGGGAGGTGCGCAAGCAGGAGGCGATTGACAAATTCCAGGAATTCGGTTACCAGGACAAGGTCCGTTTGCTGGAAACTTCGGATGAGGTCTATGTGAATTACTACACCCTGGAAGATACCGTGGATTATTACTACGATGCCCTGCTTCCCAGTACCGGTTACCTGACGGTCTGGGACCTGGATCTGTTCCAGGAGGGAATGCTCCTGCGTGTGCCGGACCGCCATCATCCCAAACAGCTGGCTCCGTTCACTCCCCAACCCAAGACCTTCGAGGTCTTCAAGGAGAACCTGCGCTGGAACCGGATCATGGGATTGGAAAATGCCGGAGACCTGAATCACGCCTGCCTGAACGGTTATACCAGTGAGTTGATCCAAGTGGCGGAGGCCTTGCAGGAAAAAAAGATTGTGCAGATAGCGGAAGAGATCGAGCGGAGGATGCATGCACCCGTTCCATTGCGCCTGGTGTTGATCACCGGCCCGAGCAGCAGCGGCAAATCAACGTTCTGCAAACGCTTGAGTACCCAGTTGAGGGCCTGTGGAATCCGTCCGATTTCCTTCTCCACGGATGATTATTTTGTGAACCGGCTGGATACACCCCGGCTCCCCGACGGTTCGTTTGATTTTGACAACTTCGATACCGTCGATCACCGTTACTTGCAGCAGGATTTGCTCAAGCTGCTGGACGGCCAGACGGTGGAAGTGCCGGAGTACAACTTTGTGACGGGCCTGCGGGAATTCAACGGCCGCAGACTCCGGTTGGAAAAAGGGGATGTGCTGTTGCTGGAGGGTATTCATGCGCTCAATCCCCAACTGACGGATCAGGTGAGTGAGGATGTGAAATTCCGTATTTTCATCAATACCATAACCAGCATCTCGCTGGATGACCACAACAGCATTCCGACCAGTGACCACCGCTTGTTGCGCCGTATTGTGCGGGACTTCCGGAAGGGAGCCTTCACGGCCCAGGAAACCATTGCCAATTGGCCGAACGTGCGTCGGGCCGAGGTGAAATGGATCTATCCTTATCAGGAAACGGCCGATGTGCTGTTCAATGCCTCTTACATTGTGGAATTTCCCGTGATCCGCTCCTTTGCAGAACGGATCCTGAGGACCGTTCCCAAGAACAGCCGTGAGTACAGCGAGGCACACCGCCTGCAGAAATTCTTGAATTATTTTGTTTATGTTTCGGACAAGGAAGTACCGGCTACTTCATTGATCCGAAGTTTTATCGGATAAAGTTGATTTATGGTTACATTTATTCTTGCCTTGCTGTTGCTGATCGGAGGCTATTTCATTTATGGCCGGTACGTGACCCGGGTGTTCGCTCCGGATCCCTCACGCCAGACGCCGGCTGTCCGTCTGCAGGATGGGGTTGACTATATCCCGATGCCCACGTGGAAACTCTTCATGATCCAGTTCCTGAACATTGCGGGTCTCGGACCGATTTTCGGGGCCATCATGGGGGCTCAGTTCGGTACGGCTTCCTACATCTGGATTGTCGTCGGGACAATTTTCGGGGGAGCTGTCCATGATTTCTTCTCCGGGGCGATCTCGTTGCGTATGAATGGCGCGAATCTGCCGGAAATTGTGGGACATTACTTGGGGAACAAGACCCGTAATTTCATGATTTTCTTTATTCTGCTGTTGATGGTGCTGGTAGGGGCCGTGTTCACCTCCGGTCCAGCCGACCTGTTGGCTGCCATGACTCCGAAATCCCTGGATGCCCTGTTCTGGATTGTGGTGATCTTCATCTATTATTTCCTGGCGACCCTGTTGCCGATCGACAAGATCATTGGCCGGATCTATCCGCTGTTTGCCATGGCCTTGCTGTTTATGGCGGCTGGCATTATGGTGATGCTGTTTGTCAAGTGGCCGGCTCTGCCCGAGATGTGGGATGGTTTTGGGACCAAGTACGATAGCAGCCCGATCTTTCCGATGATGTTTGTCAGCATTGCATGTGGAGCCATCAGCGGTTTTCATGCCACGCAGTCTCCGATGATGGCCCGTTGCATGAAGAATGAGAAACACGCTCGTGGAATTTTTTATGGAGCCATGGTCACCGAAGGGGTGGTGGCTTTGATTTGGGCAGCCGTAGCGACCTGGTTCTTCGGTGAGTACGGTACTGTCAATGCAGAAGGCGTCCCTTATAGCGGTGCGATGGTGGCAACCCTGATTTCCAAAGATTGGCTGGGTATTTTCGGGGGGATTCTGGCGTTGGTCGGTATTGTGGCTGCGCCCATCAGCAGTGGTGATACTGCCCTGCGCTCAGCACGCCTGATTGCTGCAGACCTCTTTAAATTGGATCAGAAACCGATCCGCAACCGCCTGATCATCTGTGTGCCGCTCTTTTTGATGACCATAGCCGTGCTCATCTACAGCCTCTCGGATGCGGATGGCTTCAAGATCATCTGGCGTTATTTTGCCTGGGCGAACCAGACCCTGTCCGTATTTACGTTGTGGGCAATTACGGTCTATCTGGTACAGGAGAAAAAGAATTTCTATTTGACCCTGGTGCCGGCCCTGTTCATGACCTGCGTCAGTGTGACCTATATTCTCGTGGCTCCGGAGGGTCTCCAACTGCCTTATTGGTTGGGATACCTGATCGGAGCACTGGCTGTTTTGCTCTCCCTGGGCTGGTTCATCGCCTGGAAGAAGAAACAGGGCAACTGCCCCGGTCTGCATTAGAACCAGGGCAGAGGAGAAGGGAGTTGGATCCAAGCGAAAAGGTTGCAGAGCCAAAGTACTGCCAGGACAACCAGCAGTGAAAGGATAGCGATGCACCACTTTTTCCAGGGAGCCAACCCTTTCTTTTTATAGGGGTCCTGCAACTTGAGTTTCGGGAAACGGGCGATGTCGGTCAAGGTCTCGCCGAAAGGAATGCTGATTTTCGAGATGGCATTGATGGCCCATCCGTTGGCATTGAGCAGGGGGGCCAGGTTGCGGCGGCGGAGTTTCATCCAGGCCATGACCATAGCCGGGCCGGAAATGGCCAGCAACAGTCCCACAAACACAATGATGACTTGCCACCAGGTCAGGGCTACAAATCCTTTGACCAGACTGGCCAATGCCGAGCCGATCATGCCAAAGGCCATACCGATGGCCGCAAAGATACCGGCAAATTTGGCGATGTCAAACGGAGGTGCCGCAGCGGCTGCCGCTTTGGGATCGGTGCCTGCAGGGGGAGTAGCAGGAGCCGTAGCAATCTTCGTGTTGAGGTCTTTCATGATCTTGGCATCCTTGTCCGCGGCATTCTTGTTGATGAGGTTTTCTACAGCAGTTGCCAGGCGGCGGTAAGGGGACCAGAAGGCTTGTCCCAGGCTGATGGGATTGTCGATGATCTTGGTGATGACGGCATCCCATTCCAACCCGTTGTTGTCGTAATAGAGGGCATTTTTGCCGACTGTGATGTCTCCGATGTTGCCGACTGTCATGGCGGCGACAATCTGGATCTTGCCGGCTTTGGTCTTGTTGGTGCAGTCGCAATAAATCAGGAATAAGCCGCTGTTTGCGGCTGCAGCACTGTGTTTGCCGGTATCTGCCACCTGCATACAGAACTTGCAGGAGCGTTGGTCCACAATCAGGGTTCCGGACTGGAAGATGGCATGAACTTTCTTGCTCTTGTCGTAGAAATCGTGGAAGGTGATGAAGTTGCGCAACAACCGGTAGAAATCCCGAAGGATGTGCAGGAACTGGTCAACCAGGTCAATGTTCTCGGCTTCTTCCTTGAGGGCTGCATCTTGGGCAACCAAGGCCAGCAATGCTTCCTTTTTGTTGTCTTTCAGTTGTTTGTGGATGATGTCTTCGCCCAATGCTTCCACAGAAGCACCGGCCTTGGCATTTTTCCAGGCGGTGTAGGCGGCAAATTGACTGCCGATCTGGGCCCAGACTTCTTCGGTCAGTACGGTCACCTCTGACGGCAGGATGCTTTTGATGAGGCTGAACTGTGCAGACCAGGCCGGGTTGATCGGAGCATCCAGTTCGATGTAGGGGGTTCCGGTGATGTGTACCAGCGGATAGGTTGCAATTTCATCCGTTTTTCCGGTCAGGTTGTCTGCGCTGATGGCTTCGATGTGCGCTTTCTGGATGTCCAGGGCAGCGGCTTTCTTCAGAATTCCAAATGCATGGATGATCTCCCGGGGCATGGTTTCCAGACCTATGCCAATGGGGAAATTCTGAATGGATCGCTGGGTCTGTGCGCCCCAGTATTTGTCAGCGGGGACCCGGACCTCGCCCATAGAGTCATGTTCAATGCGGTAGTTCATAGTTACTCCTTTACAGCAAGCTCATCATCACCGGGAAGAGGATAGCCGTCAGCAGTCCTGCCACCACCAGAGACAGGCTGCTCACCGCGCCGGTGAGGGGATGGACCTCGTTTGCCTTGGCGGTGCCGATGACGTGACCGGCGGTGCCGAAAGCCACGCCCTGGGCAATGGGGTCCGTG
>CALCYB010000023.1 GCA_937906485.1 uncultured Rikenellaceae bacterium | reverse complement strand
TGATTGCCCGCGATGGAGGTTGGAACTCATTCTCTCATCATGGTTCTTTTACGGAACAGACACCCGCTGCTTTTTTGCTTCGGGCCAATGGGGCATTGGTCAAAGCCCGGATGCAGTTTGCTGCAGCCAGCCGTGTGGTTGTTTCCCTGGGAACCGCTTGGTGCTACCGTCATCTGGAGACGGATCAGATTGTTTCAAACTGCCATAAAATCCCTGCACGCGCTTTCCAACGCGAGTTTCTGGAGGTTCCCCAAGCGGTCGAATGGCTTTCCGGGGCTATTGAGGCAACGGATCAAGCCGCTCGTGAGGGCAAGATTGTCCCGAAGGAATGGATCTTTACGGTCAGTCCCATCCGACACCGAAAAGACGGGCTTCACGAGAATCAGATCAGCAAGGCAAGTCTCCTGCTGACCGTACGTGAGCTGGAACGCCAGTTCGCTCAAGTCCGTTATTTTCCAGCCTACGAAATTTTGCTGGACGAACTGCGGGACTACCGGTTTTATGCAGAGGATCTGGTTCACCCTTCTGCGGTAGCAGTCCGCTACATCTGGGAGCGTTTTGTGGATACGGCTTATGCCCCTGAGGCAAAAGAAGAACTGCTGCAACGAGACAAAGAAGCCCGTCGCCAGCAACATCGGCCGATTCAGAAAAATAACCTATCTTCGTAGAATGAATCCTTACCTCTCCTTAACGGTCCGCTGTGAATCGCCCGAATCTCTGGCGATGGATGATACCTATCTGAAGATTATCTACGGTTATGCAGAAAGTCCGTTTGGAGAAATGCTCGTAGCCATAGCTCCGGAAGGCATCTGTGAACTGGCTTTTGTCCAACCGGATGATCCGGACCCGATGCTGCCCGTCCGAAGAAAGTACAAGAATGCCTATTTCATCCGAAAGGACCTGGAAGCCAAAAAGATTCTCTTTCAGATCTTTTATTCGGACCAGCCGGCTGATCTGCCCCTCTTTCTGGTGGGCACACAATTCCGTCTGCAAGTATGGTTGCGTATGCTGGACATCCCCGTAGGGGGACTGCTCTACTACAGCGAACTGGCCGACTGGCTCGGCATACCGAAAAGTACCCGGAGT
>CALCYB010000022.1 GCA_937906485.1 uncultured Rikenellaceae bacterium | reverse complement strand
GATCATATCATTCGGCAGCTTCACCTTGAAGGTCGCGTTGGGCATTGCTTCAACAACCACGCCTTCAAATTCGATTACGTCATCCTGATTACAGGAGATGCCGACCACGAAATGCTCATCAAAAAACTTCAAGCCCTGAAAATCAGGGTCATCCTGCTCACAGGCGATTTCACCCGACACTCCTCTACCTCCCACCTGCTCAGCGAAGAAGCCACAACCCACATCGAACTGAGCGAATGGTTTGCCAAAGATAAATCCCTGATCAGGCGCATCTGCAGGTAATCCTATCCTATCTTCGGGCTGCTATAACCCATAAAACAGTCCGATATGATGAATTATTATTCTCCGGCGACCTCCTATTCGATAAACCTGTCGTCTCCGGAACATGTTTCCGCACCCATCGTAAAAGATGGATTCTTCTCTCAAATTCAAGAACAGGCCGAGCAACTGCGCAGTGAAGGCCGTCACCGAACTGCCGACACATACCTTAGTGCCCTACGCAGTTTCCAACGCTTCAGGGGCTACCGCGATCTGAAGACCAACGAAATGACGCAGATCCTGGTCCTGGAATACGAACATTGGCTCAAGACCCGAGGGGTCTGCCGCAACACGTCCTCATTTTACATGCGCATCCTGCGTGCTGCCTACAACCGCGCCACGCTGGACCGGGCATTTCCTGCGGCCGAAGGCGATCCCTTCCGACACGTTTATACCGGCGTGGACAAAACGGCCAAACGGGCAATTTCCCTGACGGTAATCCGGAAGATCAAACGGCTGGATCTTTCCGACTCGCCGCATCTGAACCTGGCCCGAGACCTGTTTCTATTCAGTTTCTATACACGAGGTATGTCCTTCATTGACATGGCATACCTCAAAAAAACGGATGTCAGAGACGGCACATTGCTCTATTTCCGTAAAAAGACCGGCCAACCTTTACGCATCCGCTGGGAAGGTTGCATGCAGGAAATTGTAGACAAATACAAAAATCCCCAAAGTCCCTTTCTCCTGCCCATTCTGACCGCAGACCACGCGTCGGATAAGAGCGGACAGACCGATGCAACGAGGTTAAGGAGAATGTACGGCAATGCCCTTCACAAGGTCAATGAGAACTTGAAAATGATATCAGGCCGGCTACACCTGGATACCCCGCTATCCACATACGTGGCACGACATTCCTGGGCGAGCATCGCGCAACGCAAACAAATCCCCATCTCCATCATCAGCGCCAGCATGGGACACCACAATGAAACCACCACCCGAATCTACCTGGATTCAATCGATCCGGTGATTATTGACCAAGCCAATCACATGATTTTAAACGAATTGTCCTAAGCTGACCACATATTGGTCCCAATCCTCGATGCTGCGTCGGGCAACTCCTGAATCCATTGCCGCTTTCGCGACGGCAGGCGCAACAGTAGTGAGCAGACGGGCATCCAGGGGCTTGGGCAGGATGTAATCCGGACCATATTTCATGGAGGACTCCTGGTAGGCCGCCAATACCGTTTCCGGAACCGGCAATTTGGCCAGATCGGCGATGGCGCGTGCCGCCGCCAGCTTCATCGGCTCATTGATTTCAGTAGCGCGGACATCCATCGCTCCCCGGAAAATAAAAGGAAAACCCAGGGCATTATTGACCTGATTGGGATAGTCGGAGCGGCCTGTTGCAAAAATCAAATCGCTACGGGTCGCTTTGGCTGTCTCATACGCAATTTCAGGATCGGGATTTGCCAAGGCAAAAACGATGGGACGATCAGCCATCGAGCGGAGCATCTGTGGCGTCAGCACATCTTTTTGCGACAACCCCAAAAAAACATCTGCCCCGACCAGAGCCTCCTCCAACGTGGAAACGGAACGTTGGGTGGCAAAGGCCAGCTTTTGGGGAGAAAGGTCTTTTCGGGAAGTCGTGACCACCCCTTTGCTGTCACACAAGATGGTATTCTCCGGACGAACACCCAAACTATGGTAAAAACGGGTACAGGCAAGCGCGGCTGCCCCCGCTCCATTGACCACCACGCGTACTTCTTCGATGGATTTTTGCTGTATTTCCAATGCATTCAGCAAAGCAGCCCCCGTAATGATGGCGGTCCCGTGCTGGTCATCGTGCATGACCGGAATATCACACTCCTGTTTCAGCCGACGTTCTATTTCAAAACACTCGGGCGCCTTGATATCTTCCAGGTTGATTCCTCCAAAAGTCGGAGCAATGGCCTTGACAATCTGCACAAACTTTTCCGGATCCCGCTCATCCACCTCAATGTCAAAGGCATCCAATCCAGCAAAAGATTTGAACAGCAACGCCTTCCCTTCCATCACCGGCTTCCCTGCAGCGGCACCGATGTCCCCGAGTCCCAGGACCGCAGTCCCGTTGGAAATAACCGCCACCAGGTTCCCTTTGTTGGTGTAATCGTACACTTGCTCGGGTTGCTTGTGGATTGCGATGCTCGGATAGGCAACTCCCGGAGAATAAGCCAACGACAAATCTTTTGCCGTAGCATAAGGTTTGGTCGGCACGGTCTCCATTTTTCCGGGCCGCCCCTGACGGTGATAGGCCAAAGCAGCCTCTTTCGTGATATGTATCATATAGTTTATAATTTTTATCAATTTATAAAAACTATAAACTGCAAAAATTCTGCCAAAGTCATTTTGGCATTACAAGATGCGCTTGATTTCACCGGGCCGGAACTGCATCCGCAAGGTATCTTTCCCATCAATCAGCTGTCCTTCAGGAGCTTTCATGACCAATTCCCCACCACTCTCTGACTCAACCACCAGCCGTGACAGCTGCCCGTCAGTCATGACAGCAGACACGAGGAAAGCACCTCGCGTACGGAGGCGTTCAAACGAGACATGGGTCCAATGCGCGGGGATGGCAGGGAACAGACGGACGACTCCGGTGTGGGATTGGATCAACATTTCGTGTACAGCCGCCGCAAAAGCAAAGTTTCCCTCCAGGGTAAAGGGACGATAGGTCAACCTAGATTTACCGGTACCGGACTGGTCCCCGTTGACATGGAAGGTATTGGGCAGACAGAAGCACGCAGCAAACGTACGCAAGGCTTCCTCAGCAAGATCCCCCCGACGGGCACGAGCCGCAAGATTGGCAAACCAGGCATACGAATAACCGGTCCAATAGTCCGGCCCATAATGAATCAGATCCTCAAGGGTCTGCCGGATGATGCGACGCTGCTGCTCTCCCCCATCCCAGTCCAGCAGTCCCAACGGGTGGATGGCCAACGCGTGGGAAAAATGACGGTGCGAGGCATCGTACTCATAGCCCGGAGCAAAGGTCAGGCCTCCTTGCGAGTCAAGATCCAGGGCAGGCAGCTGTGCAGCGAGGGCCTGCCAGTGCTCCACTTCATGGGGCAGCGATAACTCTTTGGCCAATTCGGCCGTTTTTTCAAAGACAAAGTGCATCAGGGACAAGTCAAAGTTGGTCATTTCCTTGAACCAGGCCTGGATTGAATTGTCAAAAATCTCCGGACTGGAACTGAATTCCAGGCGCCGGTAACCGTGCTCATCCACATACGAAACCGCTTCCAGAAAGCGGGCGGATTCGCGAATGAAGGGCCAAGCCCTCTCTCGCAGGAACACCGTATCACGGCTGTACTGCCAATGCAGGTAGAAATGCTGGGACATCCACGCCGATACCGTTTGTGACATGGCATACTGGATCCAACCTCCCATCGGCTCTCCGCTGCGGGTGCAGACACCGGGCACGTTCAGCCCCGGAGCCTCAAAATAGGTACGGGTGTAATGGCGATAGACCTGCTGCTGCTCCCACAAGGTATTCAAATAACCCAGACCTTCGGAAAGCCGGTTTCCGGCATAGGCCGGCCAATAGCTCAGCTGGGTATTCAGGTCGTGGTGAAAATCACCTTTCCAGGGAGGCAGTTTCCCGTTGTCCGCCGTCCATACCGCCTGCAGTGAAATCGGGGCGGCATCAGCACGGGCTACGGAGCCGAATTTATACATTTCATTGTCATACTGGCGCTGTAGCAACGAATCGGGCAAACAGACCGATGTGCGGTCCCAATAGGTCTGCCAATAAGTCCTGTGCTGTTTCCAAGACCTTTTCCAGCCTTGTCTGGCGGCCTCTGACAAGACTTGCTGCCCTGCATAGGGTTTGTCCACCGGTCCCAACGACCAACAGCCGACCAGTCCGTCATCGGTCCTTTCCCATTCCACCCAGATTTCATACGCAAAATCACCGTAACCGGGCTGATGATAACACATCCTTCCCCGTTTTCCGGTCAGCAGGAGGGTATCCACAAAACCCGGATCGTAGCCCAAACGCCGCAGATCCTGTCCCGACACCGGGGAGGCCGTCTGCAAGGATCCGGTATGGTAGGGAGGAGGGACAATGCGGGGCAAAGGCAGCAGAGCCGGATCCTGGGCTTCGGACCATCGGAACCAGCCGACCGGCTCAGTGGCATGGACAAAGGTCTGCAGGCGCAGACCGGAGGCCCAGTCCAACTGACAGGTAGCATCTGCCAAGGACAAATGTACTTTTATGGGTTCTCCCACAGAGGCCAGGCCAAATTCAAGCGCACCGCCGGGGATTTTGGAAGGCGCCGGCTCATTGTTGTACGGCCAATCCAGTTTCTGCTGTACCGGCAGGTAATCGCCACTGCGGATGT
This sequence comes from uncultured Rikenellaceae bacterium, assembly GCA_937906485.1. Lineage (GTDB taxonomy): Bacteria > Bacteroidota > Bacteroidia > Bacteroidales > UBA932 > JAGCJX01. The sequence goes on along the minus strand of CALCYB010000022.1, from coordinate 1,796 downwards.
GCTCTTTCACCCAGGCAAAACGAAAGGTTGAACCGGCAAAACTGTCGGTCGGCCGAAGATCCCATAAATCCGTATGATCCAATGAAAAGCGCAGAGAGCTATCCTTTTTCCAGACCAACTGTCCCAGGGTTCCGTTGCCAAGCGGGATACCTTCGTCCCAACGGGTCGCCAACTGCTCAAAACAAAGATCGGAAGCACCTTGCCGCACGCTCCCCCACTCTCCGAAGGGCCCTGTCGTACAAGCCACCAGGCAACAGCTCAAGCACAGAACAAGCAATCGTCTCATTCCACATCCATCAATACGTCCCTTGCGGGCGGATCACTTTCTTCTACCTGACCACGAATGGCTTCCAGGGTCACAGGCAGAACGCCTTCTGCCTGGATCATTCCGTTGAGCAGACGGGCTACCGCAAAGTTGTTGTAGTCCGTATTCAGGTGCGCTATCACCACCGCCTCCATCAGGGCCTGGTTGTTGAACATCATCACGCCGTAAGGAATGCCGAAAAAGGCCAGTACCAAATCCGGACGCTGTTCTTGTGCCGCCCACTGGTCAATGGCTTCCGCCTGCCAGTCGTTCAATCCGAAAGCCCGCTGCGGGTTCCGATGGGTGTGGTGAATACCGATGATGACCGTCTCGTATTCGCGGTCCAGTTGCTCTTTCAATTCCATGAACGCAGCATAGGACGCCGTGACGGGCAGCAGGTATTCATCCACTTGGGCATATTGGTTCAGGGCCTGCCCCAGATAAGCCGACTCGGGACTGTTCTCGGGATGGAAACCCAGGTAAGCCGTCTTGCCGGAGGCAATCGGAAATACCTGTGAAGTAGCTACTTGTCTTCCTTTATCAAACAAGATCATCGTCTGATCCCCGATCTGCTGAACAAGTTTGCGGTACTCCGGACGATTGATTTCCGAACGCAGTGCCGCCTTGGTAATCTTCATTCGCGGCTGATCCAAGGGCAACAGCCCCAGGTCGTATTTCATGCGCAAGACTTTACGGACGCGCTCGTCCAACTCCTCTTGCGCAATGATGCCTTTGCGCACGGCTTTCCGCATGGCCTTGATGGAGGCCTCTGCCTGGCTGGGCATCAGCATGATATCAACACCGGCCTGGAAAGCAGCCAACGGGATCTCTTCCGGAGCGAGGTGGTTGGCCACCCCCTTCATGCCCAACGCATCCGTGATGACAATGCCTTCAAATCCCATGTCCTCTTTCAACAGATCCGTGACGATGGGTTTGGAAAGCGAAGAAGGTGTTCCGGTCGGATCCAGCGCCGGTACCTCCAGATGGCCCAACATCACCATATCAATGGATTCCCTGCGGATCAATTCCCGAAAAGGGTACAATTCCAGAGAGTCCAGGCGGGCACGGTCAAAATCCAGCAAAGGCAGGGCATGGTGGGAATCCACAGAGGTATCCCCATGCCCGGGGAAGTGTTTCAGACAAACCGCAATACCTGCGTCCTGCATTCCCTTGAGGTAGGCGGCAGCATAGTCCGTCACTTTATCCCGGTCTTCGCCGAAAGAGCGTACATTGATTACCGGATTCAAGGGATTGTTGTTGATGTCCACATCCGGTGCAAAATTGACCTGCATACCGATCCGACGCAACTGTCCGCCCACCTGCAGCCCCATTTCATAGACCAGTTCAGGAGTAGCCAGGCTGCCCAGCTGCATCTGCTGAGGGAACATCACCACATCATCAAAACGCATGGCCAGTCCCCACTCGGCATCAATGGTCATAAGGAGTGGCGTTTTTGCAAGTTTATGGAGTTCATTTGTCCTTTTAAGGCCAG
>CALCYB010000021.1 GCA_937906485.1 uncultured Rikenellaceae bacterium | reverse complement strand
CCGCAATTCAAAATAACTTCCATCTTTTCCCGTTCTACGGGTTGGGGCTGGTACTGGCGGATGCTACGTCGCGCCATCATGTTTTCAATGACAGGGTTCTGATCGGACATGGTTGCTGATTTTTGGTTGTCTTGGCAGGAGGAAACCGCCAAAGAGGCGGCTGCGATGCCGATAAGGGCAACAAAGGTTCGGTAACAATTCATGGTATTGTTCGTGTTGGTTGATTTTTTTGAATACGGACTCCAAAGGTAACAAAAAGTTATGCAGTTTTCTGCCAAATGCATTATTTTTGTTCTGGTTATTCTTGCGATACACTCACAATTTGATGATTACAATGAATGCAATATGGATTAGTGCAGCCGGACTGGCTGGTTCGACGCTCATCGGAGCGGTGCTGGGGTTCTGGATCAAAAAGATTCCCCACAAGTGGCACGATACGATGATGGGGTATTGTGCCGGTGTGATGCTGGCTGCAGCTGTGCTGGGCCTGATTGTGCCGGCCATGGAAGGAGCCGGACCGGGGCAGTGGTGGCTGGTGCTGGCCGGGGTGCTGGCCGGAGCCTTGTTTTTGAATGTATTGGATTTGTTTACCCCACACCTGCATACCATTACCGGGCTGGACCCGGAAGAGCACAGGACCAATGAGCGCCTGAACAAAGTCATGCTGTTTGTCTTGGCCATCGCCCTGCACAAATTGCCGGAAGGCATTGCGGCCGGGGTCGGCTTCAATGCGGAAGACGTATCGAATGCCTGGTCGGTGACGGTGGGGCTGTCGATTCAGAACGTGCCCGAGGCCATGGTCATCATTGCTCCGCTGCTGCTGTCCGGCGTGAGCCGCTGGCGGACCATCGGCATTGCCCTGATGGTCGGTCTGTTGGAAATGCTGGGAATCTGGCTGGGTTATGCCCTGGGGGGAATTTCCCAGGTGATGTTGCCGGTGATGCTGGCTTTTGCCGGAGGCTGTATGCTGTATGTGGTCAGTGATGAAATGATTCCGGAAACCCATTCCCATGGGCACCACAAGGCGGCGACGTATGCGCTGCTGTTGGGGTTCATGACCTTGCTGTTTATTGAAAATCTCCTCTGATGCATCCTCTGATGGACTGATTTGATGATATGATGTGGATGATGCTGTTGTTCCTGCTGGTGTACCTGACCTCCAATGTCTGGGTCTTTCTGCAAACCTTGCGGTGGTTGACCCGCTTGATGGGCCAGGGGGGGATGCCCTTGTGGGGAAGCGTGGTGCTGGGCCTGTTTTTCCTGTTGGCTGCGTTTGCCCTGCCTTTGACCCTGCTGCTGCGGGAGAGTGCTGTGCCGGATATCCTGATGCGGGCCTTGCATTATCTGGGTTCCGTCTGGCTGGTCTGGCTGGTGATCATGCTCGTGCTGCTGCTGGTGGTGCCTTATCCCTTGGCTTTGGGACTGACCACCCTGGTGCTGGTCGGGGGGTACCTCAATTTCCGCCACAATGCGGTCCATACGGTCCCAATCGGGCCCACAGGCATTCTTCAAACGGGAGAGGGCAACGATAAGGACGAAGAGCAGGCCCCGGGCACACGGATCCTGCTCCTGTCGGATGTCCATTTGGGGTATGGAACGGGCAAGAGAGCCCTGGAACGCCACTTGGATAAAATCACCTCCCTGCAGCCGGACCTGATTCTCATTGCGGGGGACCTGATTGACAATTCCCTAAAACCGGTGAACCATCAGCAGCTGGACCGCCTCCTGGCGCGCCTGTCTGCGCCCCTGGGGGTGTATGCGGTGCCCGGCAATCACGAATACATCAGCGGTATTGAGGCTTGTGAGGCGTTTTATGCCAAGACACCCATCACTTTGCTGCGCGACAGCGTGGTCGTGTTGGACAACGGCTGGCAGCTGATCGGACGGGATGACCGCAGCAACCGGCAGCGCAAACCTTTGTCTGCCTTGATGGAACAGACCTGTCCCGACCGGCCGGTCATTCTGATGGACCATCAGCCCTACGAACTGGCCCGGACCGATGAGGCAGGGGTCTGGCTACATGTGTACGGACACACCCACAACGGTCAGCTCTGGCCGTTGACACTACTGATCCGCCGAATGTATGAACAGGGCCACGGCTATCGGAAATGGCCCCATTCCCACGCGTATGTCTGCAGTGGAACCTCCTTGTGGGGCCCTCCGTTCAGGATCGGAACCCGGGGAGAATATGTCCTACTGGAAGTAAATAACCTGCAGCAAGTAAATAACCCGCAACCTAAAGAATAATCCGGATGAATACACAAAAACACTCGTTCCAAGAATGGCTCCTGGCCACCCGCCCCTGGTCGTTTCCCGCCTCAGCCATGCCCGTGCTGGTCTCCCTCTTTTACCTGTTCTGGAAAGGATATGAAATCCATTGGGGCTTTGGTGTCTGGGCCTTGCTCAACATCATGGTCTTTCACGCCAGTGGCAATACCTGGAGTGATTATTTCGATTACAAAAAAGGGGTGGATGCTGCCGACACCTATGGCAACAGAACCCTCACAGACGGACAATTCCAGCCCCGGCAGATCCGTAACCTGGCTTTGGGCCTGCTGGCTGTCGCGTCGGTGTTCGGCCTGACCCTGATTCTGCTGACCGGATGGCCTTTGCTTTATATCGGGATCGGAGGACTCGTCTGTACCTTGCTTTATCCTCCGCTCAAGTACCGGGCGCTGGGAGATTTGGTCATCTTCCTGGCCTATTCGTTCCTGCCGACCATCGGTACTTCCTATGTCGCCACCGGTGGCATTGACTGGAGTCTTTGGATCATCGGTGTCCCGGTCGGTCTGATTACCGTTTCCATCCTGCATGCCAACAATGTGCGTGATATCCCCACCGATGCGCGTGCCCACATCAAGACCTTTGCGATGTTGGCCGGAGGCGGATTTTCCAGGGTGTTGTATTGCCTGGAAGTGCTGCTCCCCTTTGTCTGTCTGTTGGTCTGTGTATCAATGGGACTCTTGCCCCCGTTTGCACTATTGCCCTTGATGGTCTTCTTCATGGCGTACCGTGCCTGCCGGGCGATGCTGCAGTTTCCGAAGAAAGGACCCCAGTCCATTGCTGACCTGGATCAGCAGTCGGCCCAACTGCAGCTGTTCTTCAGTCTGTTGCTGACAGCCGGATTTGTATTGGACGGTTTATGGTAATCATTTATTATTTTTTGTTATGCATCATTATTCTACATTGAAGAAACTGACTCTCCGTAGTTTGTGTCTGGTTTGGGTGACCTTGACCGGGCTGTGTGCGGGAACCTCTGCCCTGTATGCCCAAAAAACGGAGGATTGGGCCAATTATGCCCGTTATGCAGAAGACAATGAGCGCCTGTTGGCCCAAATTCAGGAAGACCCGTTGGCCCGTCCCGAGGTGGTCTTCATGGGCAACTCCATTACCCAGAACTGGGCGAAGTTCCGCCCGGAATTCTTTCAGGAAAATCCCTACCTGGGACGGGGGATCAGTGGACAGGTCACCGCCCAGATGCTGGCACGTTTTCAGCGGGATGTGGTGGATTTTGCCCCGGCCAAGACCGTCATCCTGGCCGGTATCAATGACATTGCCGAAAATCAGGGGCCCATTGCCTTGGAAAACATCGCCGGCAACATCAAGTCCATGGGGGAAATTGCCGAAGCCAACGGCATCGAGCCCATCCTCTGTTCTCTCCTGCCGTGTGCAAGACTCTCCTGGCGGCCCGATCTGGAGCCGGCTACCGCAGTTGTCGCGCTGAATCGGCTCCTGAAGGCCATTGCCGATGAAAAAGGTTGGTTGTATGTGGATTTCTACAGCATCCTGGACGATGGTCAGGGTGGTTTGTCGCAAGAACACTCCAAAGACGGCTGTCACCCGAACGTACAAGCCTACCTGCTGATGGAAGCCTTGCTGATGGAAGTCTTGCAATGAATTGATTTAATTCGTATATTTGAAACTTGATAGATAGCGAATTATGAAAAAGTTACAATATTTTCTGACTATATCGGTTTTCTTGCTGTTGGCCTCTTGTCGATTGGTGGATTTTGCTGAATTTTCGGTCACGGGAGTCGTGACGGATAAAACGACTGGAGTCGCATTGTCCGGTGTTGTTGTGGAACTGAATCCGGGGGGTGTGCAGGTAACTACCGATGCGGAAGGAAGATTCTCGATCGGGAAACTTTTCTTAGGGGAGTATTCGTTGGCTTTTTCAAAAACGGATTATACGGAAGAGCGTCTGACCGTCTCGTTGGCGCGCAATTACACGGAAACGGTTGCTGTGCTGATGAGTCTTGATCCGATAGAAGAACTTTTGGCCTCCATGGTCGTTGTGGAAGGCGGCACTTTCTTGATGGGTGCGACCGAAGAGCAGGAATCGGAAGCAGAAGATGATGAACAACCGGTACATTCGGTGACGTTGAGTGATTTTACCATCGGGAAATACGAAGTGACCCAGGCGCAGTGGGAAGCGGTGATGGGTAGCAATCCAA
>CALCYB010000020.1 GCA_937906485.1 uncultured Rikenellaceae bacterium | reverse complement strand
ATTACAGCTGGTGTCTTGTCTGGTTTCTTTATGATGTTCCGTAGGATAGTGAACCGCTATTGTGCGAGGATCGCTTCGCTGCCTGAGAAGGTGAAGATATGGCAAGCCTTCCCTGCTCGTGGATGGATGCTAATTGTTTTCATGATGGGACTCGGAATCACGCTTAAGCAGATTCCCGAAATTCCATCAGCGTTTACCGCATCGTTCTACTCCGGACTCGGACCTATGCTGCTGTTATCCTCCTTAAGATTTCTGGCGCAACCGGCATCTCGTCGCTAAATCCCGGTTTTGGTCTGTTTTTTGCGTTTGAAGCGTAGTGAATTTTAAATTTATGCGCTTATGAAAACGAAAATATTATTGGTTGTTGTCATGCTCCTAGGTGGGTTTTCAGCAGCAGCATCCTATGCCTGTACAGGTATCTCATTGCAGGCCAAAGATGGCAGTCGGGTAGTGGCCAGAACCGTGGAATGGGCAGCCACTCCAATGCATTGCGGTTATGTGGTGGCCCCCAGAGGGCACAGTCATCAATCCTATACCCCAACAGGCAGCAATGGATTGACCTATGTATCCAAGTACGGATATGTGGGGATTTATACCGAATACGAGCCTTTTGTGGTTGAAGGAATCAATGAGGCCGGATTGTCCGCAGGATTGTTCTTCTTCCCTGAGTATGGGGATTATGCTCCCTATAATTCTCGTGAGAATGATATTACTCTATGTGATATGCAGTTTGTTTCCTGGGTACTCTCCCAGTTCTCGAGCATTGATCAGGTGGAGGCCGGCATAAAGAACATCAATCTGGTGACCCTGAACCACAAGATCGGTGCGGTTCACTGGCGGATAGCCGAGCCCAGTGGTCGTATGGTTGTATTGGAAGTAGTCAATGGTGTGCCGCATTTTTATGAAAATGAATTGGGTGTGCTGACCAATGCTCCCGGTTTCCCCTGGCACATGACCAACTTGAACAACTACATCAACCTTGAACCCGCTTCCCTGTCCGACCGTACCTGGAAAGAAGGGGTCACCTTGAAACCCTTGGGCCACGGAAGCGGTATGTTGGGGATCCCGGGTGATTTCACTTCACCTTCGCGCTTTGTCAGAGCCGCATTTTTCCAGACAACAGCTCCGGTCTGGGATACGGGTTTTGAAACCGTCGTGCAAGCTTTTCATATCTTGAACAATTTTGATATCCCGATCGGCAGCCAGCATGCAAAAGCCGATGTACCGAAAGGCATGCCGAGTGCTACCCAGTTTACTGCAGTAACGAACCAGACAGATAAGGTAATTTATTACCGCACTGCCTGGAACAGTACTATTCGCTGTATCGACTTGAAAGACATTAATTTCAGGACGGTGAAGTTCCAATCTCATCCCTTGGATCACCAGCAGCAGGAACCTGTTGAGGTGATTCGGATCAGATAGTCTTGTATCGGTTCAGTTCCTTGGCTTGATCCAGGAAAATTTCTGTCTCGCGGATGACTCTCTTGTTTGTACGGTGACCGATTGTCCCGCCAATGAGTCCGCCGAAGATGATTCCGATCAACAAGTACAGAAACGTGTCGCCTTGTTGTGTTTTGTAGACTTCAAGGATGGTCCATCCGAACCACAACAGCAGCATAGGAATGGCAGTACGGTACCAATTGACGTAGTGTTGTTTCAATGCTGCTACTTTCTGGATGGTTTCCAGTAAGTTGTCATCGGAAAGGCTGATTTTCCAAAGGATGCTGTGGTTCCGGTAGGAGGCGATGGCACAATAGATCAGCATCAAGCCTGTGGCTACCGTATAATAAATGCTTGCTCCCAGTATCTGATAAAAGTACAGCGGGCAAAGCAGAGCCGTCAGTATTCCCAGGATGGTGATCCATATGCCGTGACGGTTCATCTTGTTCAGATTGACCGCCATGGCTTTTTTCAGTTGGGCGGTGTTGATGATGGTCTGTTGTTCCAGTTTCTTTTTCAGCAACGAGATCTGTTGCTTCATTTCTTCGAATTCGTGATTTCCTATGTTGTTTTCCATTGCTGTTCTATTTGTTGGGATTTAACAATTGGGCTTTGATGCGGACCAGCCGTACCGAGACATTTTTAGCACTGATTCCGAGAATCTGACCAATTTCGTCGTAACTGAGGTTCTCCAGCCACAGCAGGACAAGTGCCCGGTCAAAGAAGGGAAGGGCACCGATCCGTTGGCGCAGCAGTTGGATCTGTTGGTTTTCCTGATCTTTGTCGTCAAACAGGTCAATGTCCATGGTCAGCGGAATGATGTGCTTTGATTTTTTCTTTTTCCGGTCAGCCGAAATGCAGGTGTTCAGGCTGATGCGCCAGATCCAGGTGTTTGTGGTGCTGTTGTGGCGGAAACTGGCCCAGCCTTTCCATAGGTTGATCAGAATCTCCTGAAACAGGTCTGCGACTTCATCCGCATCGTGAGAGAACATGTAGCAGACCGTGTAGATCGTGCTCCGATGTTCCCTCACCATTTTTTCAAATTCTCTTTCGGATACGTTTTTCATGGTTCATTCATTAACTTTTGGAATCGATTCCGAACATTAGACGCAGGACCGATGGAAAAACTACAGCAAAAGGTTATTTTTTTTCAACATATTCGATATGGGCCCGATTGACATGTTCCAGCAGAAATGGCTCCTGGTTCCAATGAAAGGGTTCATAGTCTTGGTTGTGAAGGACTTCATTGTTTCGGAACACCAGTCCGTCCAAAGATCTGGCATAGACCAATGGGGTGTCGAAGGTTTCAAAGAGGTTGTTTTCAATCAATACTCCACCCTGAGGATCTCCATGAAAATACTGTTGCTGTTCCTCCAGTTTGGGGATTACAGGATAGATGGAGATGATGGCATTGGTAAATTGGAACAGGTTGGTGAGGGCATTTAGAAACCTGTTTTCCCGGATGACGACCTCCCGGCAGGCTCCGGTTTCATACCAGCCGTTGCAGTCGCCGCAAAGCAGGATGGCCGTTCCGGAGGTATGGTCAAAGAAATTGCGTTCCACTACTACCCGGGAAGGGGTGCTGAACAGGGCTCCCCGAGCGCGGTTGTTCCGGATAATGTTGTCTGCGAAAAGAACGGAGGGAGTCCACTCCAGGTTCTCAAGCCCGTACTCACCGTTGGCGATGTCCTCAGGCAGGGTGTCCCGGAAGGTGACTTTAAAGGCCTTTGCACCGAAAGCATCCTCTTTGGCATCCACGGCTTCGATGCTTTGGATCTGGTGTCGGCTCACTACTTCCATGGTGGAAGATCGGATGAGTTGTATGGAATCTCCGGCAGCCCCCCAGTGGAAACCATAGGTTTGAGGGTGCATGTAGCAGGCAATGACTTCCCGTTTGCTGATCCGTTCTTTTACCCGGAGGTAGGTTCCGTGGACATTGATGGCATCATCCATCATGTTTTCATACAATCCGCCGACCGAGCGGATATGGCCTTTGCATCCGGAAAAATGCGTGGCATCCGCCTGTGTTGTAAAATAACGTCCGCTGCCTTCCCGGATTGCAACTGAAAAATGCTCCAGGTCAATGTTCTCACATACTTGTGCAAGTAGCCCCATGCCTTCGGCATAGTGGACCACTGTGTTGTGGATTCGGGTGTCTTTGCAGCCGTGAAGAAAAATGCCTGGGTTCGGACGGGCGTAGGATCGCATGGCAACCCTTGTTCCGGGCAGCAGACGGGCATCTTTCCATTGCGCTTGGATGACCCGAGGCGCGATTTCCTCAACCGGGTAGCAGCCGACTGCGATGTCGCTTGTGCGATAGACGATGTGTTTGGTCTCCGGCTCAAAAGCAATGCCGGCAGTTGGTGTCAAATGCCATGAACCGGCTTCGGGCAGGGAGGGATCCGGTGCATCTCCGACCACCAGTCTTCCATCAACAATCCGGTACCGGACGTAGTCTTCCAGCCGGTAGGTGATCAGGCCTCGCTGGCTGTCGTTTTCCAGGATTTCAATCTGTGTGATTTGAGGAATAGGGGTGTCAATGGACAGGTTCTCGATCTGGCAGTCTTCACAGCCAATCAGGGCGATGGGGAGCATGCGCCCATGCATGTAGAAGTCGCTGCCGTTGCCGTCCAAGGTGAAATGTTGCATGTCCTCCAGCAGGATTCCCAGGTGTTTGGGGTTGTGCTGGTCGTGATTGGAGATGTAGAGTTCCCGGATCAGACGGTTCGGGTAAAAGTCATACGAGCCTTTTGCCAATACCAGGCGGGTAGGGCGGTTTTCAGCGGTAGAGCGGATGGAGTTAAAGGCGTGGACAAACTCTTGGCTGTAGTCTTCCCCGGTATTGGGAAAGATGCCGAAGTCTTCTCCGTGGAAGACTTTTTCAGAGCAGCTGCTCACGAGCAGAGCGGCAAGAAGGATCAGCAACCGGTTCATTGGACAGCAGGTGTATTTTTTAGGGTGTCGATGAGCCAGCTCCAAAGTGCCTGGATTTGTTCCGGGAAGGTCCAGTGCCCGATGTTTTCACCGATGATGACTTGTTTCGGAGCAGGAATGATGTTGTAAGTGGCACACGTGGTGGTCGGGGCACAGACGATGTCGTTGTAGCCATAGATGTAGTGGACCGGGGCTTTCAGACCGCGGGCGAAATTTGCCGCGTCGTAATAGCGTGCGGTTGTGATCTTGTCCTGGGTGTGGTTGGTGGGGTTCTTGAACATGTGCGGCCAACCTCCTGCGCGTCCGTGGAGGTAGCCCTCTACATCACAGAGGGCCGGGAAATAAATGGCTGTGGCGTTCACACGGGGATGCAGTCTTGAAACAACAATGGACAAGGCTCCTCCCTGGCTGCCGCCCATGGTGCCGACCACACCGTTGCATTGGGGAAGGGACAGCAGAAAATCAATGCCTTTGACCGCACCCAGGTACA
>CALCYB010000019.1 GCA_937906485.1 uncultured Rikenellaceae bacterium | reverse complement strand
GGCCACGGGGCTCCCAGATCTCAAAACCTCTACCTCCCGTTAGGTTCACCGCCAGCACAGCATAGCGCGGCTGCGGCTTTCCTCCGGTATAGGGCAACATCCTTTCTGCAACGCCCTCATCGCCCAGGATCTTGACATCCGTTCCAAAATGTTCAATATACCACGGCCACGACTCTTCTACCGAAGCAACTCCGATACCGACTTGTTGTATCCCGCAAATAACTTTTTCTTTTCCCATTTTGTTCTGCTTCTTATACTGCTGAAATCTTTCTGGCGAGTTTGTAGTACAACGCCGGCAGATACTTATATATATGCACCATCAGCAATTCTTTCTTGCCAATCAATTGCTTGTGTTTTCCCTTGGCGATAGCGCGGACAGCAATCCTCGCACAGTCCTTCACCGCCATGCCGGTTGCCTGTCCCGGATCCATTTTCGCATAGGGCTGCCCACTCTCCGTAATGGCGCTCAGGCTGATCGGTGTATTGATCCGGCCGGGAATCAACATCGTCACCCGCACGTTCGGATACTCCAACTCCAAGGACTCGAAAAATCCAAAAAGAGCACGCTTGGACGCACAATAGGCCGAACGCATCGGAAAACCGAATATCCCGGAGATCGAAGAGGTGACAGCAATGGAAATCTGCTTGGACGAAAGGATTTCCTGTTTGAATTTCTTCACAACATAAATCGCCCCAAAATAATTGATATCCATCAATTTCCGGTCCACAGAAAAATCCGTTTCCAAGGTCATTGCCCTCTGCGAAATGCCTGCATTCAGCACCAGCACATCCGGCACCAGCTGCAGAGCCCTCACCTGTTCAACCATCGCATCCACACTCGCCGTATCGGCCACATCCACCTGAATCGGCCACACCTGTACGCCAGAAGCCCTACAGATCTCACAAACCGCATCCAGATGACTGGGAGTCCGACTGGCCAGAATCAGATTTGCGCCTTGCGCAGCCAATTCAACGGCCATGGCTTCACCAATGCCGGAACCGGCTCCGGTAATCAGTACGGTCTTGTTCCTAAATCTAAGCATACAGAAAAAGCAATTTGGGCAAAGTTAAGATTTTTTCTTATTTTTGTATGCATTAATGTAAGATTATTATAAAAGAATGATAAAAAAAGTAGCCGTCTTGTCCCTTGCACTGGCAATCTTCACCAGCTTTGCAGGATTGAACGAAGTCATCGCCAAGGAAAGCATCGCCAATGACTCCACGAAAAACACCCAACTGGAAAAACACCAGCTCTTTGGTGTACTGAAAGCACGATCCGAATACGACTTGGGAGACGACCTGTTCCGATTCTCTGTCCGCAACTCCAGAGTAGGTCTCAAAGGACAATTGACCTCGGCCGTCAACTACCAGACCCAGGTGGAGCTCAGCAGCAACGGAAGTTTCAAAGTGCTGGATCTCTATGCAACCGTAAACATCGCGGAAGGACTGAGTCTGACCATGGGCCAGGGTGGCCTTCCCATCTACAACAACTATACGGTCTCTCCCGGCAATCTGATGTTTGCCAACCGTCCCTTCATCGGCAAGTTCTTTACCGGCAGCCGCGAAATCGGAGCAACCGCCAAATATACCTTCCATATCAATGAATTCCCGATTGCCATTGAAGCCGGCCTCTACAATGGCGGAGAAATCAACAAACCGCAATGGACCGACAACCCCTCTTATGCAGCCCGCCTCATGGCCGGGGGAAACAAAGGCTTCCGGGTGAGTGCCAAAGCCTACCGCTACCCCTTCTCCGAACTGGAAGACTACGCCATCTGGGGGGCCGACCTGCGCTACGAATCCTCCAGCTGGAAGGTAGAGACCGAATGGCTGAACATGCACAACTACGCAGATGAGTCGGCACTGAGCTCCTACTACCTCCAGGGAGGATATGTCATTCCCTGCCGGATCGGAGAACTCTTTGACCACCTCCTTCCCGCTGCCCGTTGGGATGCCATGGGCTATGACATCACCGAAAACGGTTTTCAGGTCAACCGGCTGACCCTTGGATTGGGATTCGGCCTGACCCAAAAGGCATTCTCATCGATTGTCCGCCTGGATTATGAATTATACAACATCCCCGAAGAAGACATCGCGGCTGTCGCCACACGCTTCCCCGGGGAAAATTTCAATGACAAGCTTACGCTGGAGCTGCTGATTATCTTCTAGTCCAGCCCCCAAAGATTCTCGGGATATACTCCTGCTTCGATCAAAGACCGTATCTTTTCTACCACGAAAGGACGGTCTTCTTTGTAAGTAACCCCGAACCATTGCGCTTCACAGGTCAGGACTTTCATGCTGGCGTAACCGGAACTGATCAGACGGTTAACCGCCATCGGAATAAAATATTCCGCCTTCGGGTTGGTCTGTGTCGCCGGATCTTGAAGGAAATCCACGAACATTTCCTGCGAACGGTCAAAATAATCCGGCATAAAACCGAAGAGGTTCATGGATACCGGCGTATTTTCATCGATTTCGTGATCGCCTTGAGCATCGGTGTAATAGACTTTTTCACCCTTGCGGACAATGGCCGTACGCTCTACCATCGACACCAGGTTACCCTGCTGGTCCACGGCACACTCTCCACGGGAAACCGTTCCATAATCCGACAGGGTATTCTTCAAATTATAGCCAACCATGCAATATTGTCCGGGTTTGAGGCCGGAGGTCAGGTAAGCAGCAATGGTTTCATACGCTTGCTTTCCGTAAAAATCATCTGCATTGATGACCGCAAAAGGGGTATCCACAACCGGCTTGGCCATCAGCACAGCATGGTTGGTCCCCCAAGGTTTCTGACGTCCCTCGGGCACCTGGAAGCCTTCGGGAAGGTAATCCAGTTCCTGGAACACAAATTCCACATCAATTTTTCCGCCAAAACGTTCGGGAGAGAAGACTTCACGGAATTCCTTTTCAAAAGAATGCCGGATAACAAATACCACCTTGCCAAAGCCGGCACGGATTGCATCATAAATGGAATAATCAATAATGGCTTCACGATGAGGTCCGACCCCATCCATTTGCTTGAGAGATCCATAACGGGATCCCATTCCGGCCGCCAAAACGACCAATGCAGGTTTGATGCTCATAATTCTATGTTTTATTGTTTATGAAAAATCGTGGAATTGGCTTGAGCCGTCGGCATGATCACCATGTCGTTGATGCACACATGAGCCGGAGCCTGAATCATAAAGCGGATGGCTTGGGCCACGTCATGCCCGGTCAAGGGTTCAAAACCTCTATAGACATTGGCAGCCCGCTCTTTATCTCCCTTGAAACGGACTTCCGAGAATTCAGTCTCTACCGCGCCGGGGCAAATCTGTGAAACACGGATACCATACTGCACCAAGTCCTGACGCAAACCTTTGGTCAGTGCATCGACAGCATGTTTGGAAGCACAATAGACATTCCCGTTGGGGTAAACTTCTTTACCGGCGATTGAACAGATGTTGACAATGTGTCCGCTCCGGCGTTCCACCATCCAGGGTGAAACAATGCGGGTCACATACAAAAGACCTTTCACATTCGTGTCCAACATGCGTTCCCAGTCTTCCAACTCACCGGCGTGGATGGGATTCAGACCGACGGCCAATCCGGCATTATTGACCAGAACATCTATGGCCCGCCAGGACGCAGGCAAGGATTCCAAAGCTGCCAACGTCGCCTGATAATCACGAACATCAAAGTGCAGAATATGCACTTGAGCGCCTTGTGCCTGCAACTGTTGCTGTAAAGCCTGAAGGCGTTCAAGGCGGCGGCCGGTAAGAATTAATTGGTAGTGGTCTTGTACCAGGATGCGTGCTAATGCCTCTCCAATTCCGGAGGTAGCACCGGTAATCATTGCTATTTTCATAAAAAAGGAATTCAATCAGACTTCAAAGATAGTAAAAATACACAAAAAAAAGAGGGTCAGACTCAATGTCTAACCCTCTTGAAAAAT
>CALCYB010000018.1 GCA_937906485.1 uncultured Rikenellaceae bacterium | reverse complement strand
TTTGCCGTTGAGGTCAATCAGAAAACTGCCGTCCTCCTCTTCGTACAGGTACTTCAAGTCGCTGGAGTCCATCAAGATGCTTCCTCCGGGGAGCAGCAGTTGTTTCATCCTTTCAAAAAAGGCACCCAGGCGCTCGATGCGGCCGATGATACCTGCGCCGTTCATCAGCATGAGGATGGTGTCGTATCGTTCATCAAAAGCCGGGTCGAAAAGGTCGTATTCAAACGCCCTCAGCCCTCTTTCCTGCATGACCTGTACCGAGAGAGGGGATATGTCAATGGCACTGACTTCTTTCCCTGCTTGTTTCAGGACGATGGAGTGGCATCCGCTTCCCGCCCCGACATCCAGAATTTTGCCGTGGCAGTATTCCAGGGCCTTGCGTTCGATGACAGACATCTGGGCCTTGTTGCGGAACAAGGTGGCTACTGGGATTTCATCTTCTTCAAAATCCGGGGAAAAGACCCTCAGGCGTTCACTTTTTGCGTTTTTGAAGTAGTCGTGGATGGCGGCTCCCATCGGGTCGTTGGCGTTTTTCATACGGGTCGGGTGGTTGATTTGACGGGTAAAGATACGTACTGTTTTTTGATTTTTTTTATTGATTCTGCTGATTTATGCGTATGTTCGCAAACTAAATACATTCGATTACGACAAGTATGAAACGATTTTACTTTGTAGGCATAGTCGCATTCTTTTTATTGCTTCATGGTGCTTGCCCGGAGTTGTCTGCAACACCGGCCTATCCGCACCCGATCCGGATTATCCAGCCGGACGGAACTTCGTTGATGATCCAGGTACACGGGGATGAATTCCTGCACTGGACGACGTGTAATAACCGTTTGGTGGCCCAGGGGGAGGATGGGTATTATTATTATGCCCAATTTGAAATGGATGGTTCCATTACCCGTTCCCAATCCCGGGTGACCTCGTCCCAAGTATCCCTGCAAAGTTTTTCCCAAAATACCGTAACTCCTCCACCTGCTGCCATCGAGCGGGCACGTGAACGCCGCCGGCAAATGATGGCAACCCGCATGGGGAGTGCAGATGCTTCCCAAAAGAATTTTTTCACCGAGGGGGAATATGAGTTCCTGGCCGTGCTGGTCAACTTCAAGGATGTGAAGTTTGTTACGGAAGATGCCAATACGCAGTTTTTTAATCTGTTGAATCAGAAGGATTATTCGGAGAATGGAGCGACTGGTTCTTCTCGTGATTATTATTATGAGAATTCCAACGGAGTGTTTTCTCCTACTTTTGAAGTATATGGCCCGGTAGATTTGCCGCAGAACATGGCTTATTATGGAGCCAATGAATACTATGGCAGTGATGCACGTCCCCGTGAAATGGTTTACGATGCGATAGCGGCGGCCATTGAGACAGATGGCTTGGATCTTACCCGTTTTGACCACAATGGTGACCTTATTCTGGACAATGTCTTCATTTTTTATGCCGGCTATGGTGAAGCGTCAGGCGGACCGGAAGATTCCATCTGGCCCCATAAGTGGAATGGTTATGGTACTTTCCAAGGCATTACCATCGATACCTATGCTTGCGGATCGGAATTGAGGGGTGCGGAAGGAACCCGCATGGATGGTATCGGGACCTTTACTCATGAATTCGGACACGTGTTGGGGTTGCCTGACTTTTACGATACCGACTATGATTCCTATGGTTATGCCCCTGCCTTGGGGTATTTCTCCTTGATGGATGTGGGTTGTTATAACAACGACAGCAATACACCACCCTTTATCAACAGCATGGAACGTTCCATGCTGGGTTGGTCAGAAGGACCGGAGGAGTTGACACAAAGTGGTCACTATCAGTTGTTACCGGTTTATGAGAACTCATCCTACCGGACACCTACCGAGAATGAGGGTGAGTACTTTCTGTACGAGTATCGGGATCATACGGGATGGGATACGTATATTCCGGAGAAAGGGTTGTTGATTTATCACGTGGACCAATCCATGAACTACCTTCGTGATGGGATGTATGCTTATGAAAAGTGGATCTGGGGTAGCATCAACAACCTGGCGGATCACCAATGTTTCGATCTGATTGAGGCTGTGGGCGAGGAGAATGTGGAATATGCCGTACAAATCCCTTTCCCGGGTTATTCCGGCAATACCCGTTTTGATGAAACCTCTACGCCTGCAGCTGTGGATTGGGCCGGCAATCCGACCGGATACAACCTGAGCAACATTACCTCGGACGGGGCATTCGACCTGACGATATTCAAGGGAATGCGTGTGCGTGGTAAAGTGACGGATCAGACCACCGCTCCAATTGTCAATGCATCGGTATCCTTGGCCAACCTGTCCGAAAAGTCGGTAGCGAAGGAACAGTCGGATGCCACGGGCGAATTCGTATTGGAAGGAGACAGAAGTGCGTCGTTGCTGACCGTTGCCGCTCCAGCTTACCTGCGTCATGTGCAGTGGATTGAAGGAAATTTGTCCAATTATGAATACACCGTCAGCCTGGTGGCTCCAATGGAATTGCCGGGTGTTGTTGTTCGTCATCATGACGGCATTGCGATGGCAACGCTGGATGCACCGCAGCAGGCTTATGTTGCCGTTGCTTTCTCTGCTGAACAATTGGCAAATTATGACGGAAAGGAAATCAGGGGTATCGAATTTTCGTTGAACCCCCAAGTGCGTTCGGTTGAGTCGTTGGGCGTCTTTGTGTATGATCAAACCACCGGGACTTTCTTGTTGGAAAAGGAAATTGAAGTTCCGAAACAGTTCAAGACGGCAGTTTGGGAGGATTTCGGTGATGCGTCTCTGGTGTTGGATGCCAGCCATGATTACCGGGTGGGTTATTGGTACCAAGGAATCGACTTGGCATCTCCGGTCTTGGGCGGACAAGCCACCGGTCAGTCCAATGTGACCTTGATTTCAGAGGATGGTAACACCTGGAATACGGTCTCCGGAGTTGCAGCCATGGTGGATATTCGGGTTGCCGATCCGGAACTGCTTTCTGTGCAGCCGATGATTTATATCGGTCAGGAAACCTATGTGGCGGGAGACTTCTTTACTTTCCGACTTAGGGATTGTGCTGTGCAGCCGGAGAGTGTGGTGTGGACGATGAATGGCCGTGTGTATGAAGATGGTCAGCGTATCCGTCTGGAAGCCGGGGATCATGAAATAAGAGCCGTCATCCTTTTCGGCGACGGCTCAAGACAAAGTCTGGTGACTCGGTTGCTGGTTCAATAGATATTGTTGGCCAGTTTTTCTACCAACAGTTTGCGAGCCTCTACGCTTGCCCATCCGATGTGAGGGGTAAGGAGTAGGGGCTCTCCTATTTTCAGGAAGGGGTGATCCTCAGCAAGTGGTTCTTGGACAAAGACATCGGTGGCCGCTCCGGCAATGATGCCTTCCTGCAGGGCCTGTGCCAGGTCTTCTTCTACGACAATGCCTCCTCGTCCCATGTTGATCAAATAGGCTTCGGGCTTCATCCAGCGTAGGTTTTCAAGGGTCAGCAGACCATTGGTCCTGGCGTTCAGCGGTGCATGGATGGAAACCACGTCACTGGTGCGAAGCAATTCTTCCAGGGAGACGGACGGGTATTGGGTACAATGGGCGGTTCCGGATGTCGAATAGTAGCAGACCTTCATGCAGAAAGCGGAAGCAATGGCGGCTACGCGTTGCCCGATGGTGCCCATACCGATGATACCGATTTGTTTGCCGTTGAGTTCACGGAAGGAGCGGGTCAGGTCTGTAAACAGTCCGTCCCGGGTGTAACTGCCACTTTTGACGCGGTGGTTGAAGTAGGCCCCTTGACCGAAGAGGTTGAGCAGGTGCATGAAGGTGACTTGTACAACGCTTTCTGTGGAATAACCGGCTACGTTCCTCACGGGAATGCCCTTTTGGGCAGCATAATCCACGTCAACGTTGTTGACTCCGGTGGCGGCGACACAGATGAGTTTCAGGTTGGGGGTCGCGTCAATTTCTTCTTTGCGTATCAGAACTTTGTTGACGATGACCACATCGCAATCTGCCATGCGGGCAATGGCATCTTCCTGTTTGGTTCTGGGATAAATGGTCAATTCACCTTTTTCCCGAATGGGGCCCAGCGGTGTGTCACCCAAGGTAGCGGCGTCCAAAAATACAATTTTATACATGGTTTCTGTGCTTTATGAAGATTTCAAGGTAACAAAGTTAAGAAACTCCAGGCTATTAAACCAAAAAACGCGTCGGATTTCCAACGCGTTTTTTGGTGCCCAGAACAAGACTCGAACTTGCACACCGCAACCGGCACCACCCCCTCAAAGTGGCGTGTCTACCAATTTCACCATCTGGGCATGAGGTTTGGGAGTGCAAATATACAATCATTTCTTGAACTTCAAAAAAAATCATTATTTTTACAGAAAAAAAGAGAGCGATTATGAGAAATGCCCAAAATTACTTTCAGTCCAAGGGAGAGACTTTGTACCTTCTGAAAAGCAAGCAGGCAGAACAATACATGAAGGATGCTGCCAATACGGATTTTGTGTGCTGCTATCGTCCGATAGGTGCCGAAGGCCTGTTCAAAACCCTGGTGGAATGCAGTAAACCCAACCAGCTCGGATTCGAGATTGAAACGTTGCTTGAATTTGAGGAAGAACAGTTTCTGTATGGTAAAACGGAGTTTGTGGGCGTAATTTCAGTCAATGATGAGCAGGAAAAGGACTTTGTCTCCTTTATGTTGAACAAAAATATCGGTATTACTTTGTTGGGCCATGTGACCAAGGGCGAGTTCCGGGTGGATGGGACTTCTCATGGTTTTGTGCAGGATTGTAAATAAGCCGACATGTCATTCTGGGCGATACTTGGGGCATTGTTGTATCTGATCAATGCCATCTTGGCTATCGGATCTTCTGCGTTGCTGATCTATAAACGGGAAGATCCGGTCAAAACTTTGTCTTGGGTGATCGTTATTCTGGCCATTCCTTATTTTGGCCTGATCTGCTACATCTTTTTGGGCCGTAATTTCCGAAAAGAGAAAATGTTTAACCGGAAAGGTTACGGGGACCGTTCTTTTCGGAAGAAGCGCTTGACCCGGAAGGACATGGACCGATTTCTGGAAGATTCTTACGATAAGGAAAAGTTGCGTCCATTCAGTAAGATGATTCTCCAAAATTTCAACTCAAGCCGAAGTCTGGTCTTGAGTGCTCAGGATGTAAGCATTTATTTTTCCGGTAAGGAAGCCATTGAATCCATGATGGATGCCATGGAGAAGGCCGTCAATCATATCCATCTCCAGTCCTATATCGTGGAAGATGATCGGGTAGGACGGGCTGTACGGGAGTTGTTGCTCCGAAAGGCGCGCGAGGGGGTTGAGGTTCGTCTGATGTACGACGGATTCGGCAGCCGGAAGTTGCGCAAGGCCTATCTGCATGAATTGAGACAAGCCGGTGTGGAGTTGCTCAATTTCTCTCCCTTCCGATTCTTTATGCCGCCTCCTGTGGTCAATTACCGGAATCACCGGAAAATTCTGGTGGTGGACGGGGAAGTGGGATTTTTGGGCGGAGTCAATCTGGCAGACCGCTATTACAATGGGGGATCTTTTTCTGAGTGGAGGGATACCCATATCCGTATTGAGGGACAGGCCGTCTATGCTTTGCAGGAAAGTTTTCTGTTGGACCGTTTCTTTATCAAAAACAAGAAGCTCAAGCGCAAGAAGAAGTATTATCCGGATCTGAACTTGGATAATCCGGTGCTGAATGCTCAAAGTCCCCGCTATTACCTACAGACCATATCTTCCGGTCCGGACAGTGACTGGTCTGGCATCATGCAGTGTTTCCTCTCGGCCATTACACAGGCCCATCATCATATTTACATCATTACGCCGTACTTTGTTCCCTCGGCGTCCATTCTGGATGCGATCAAGAATGCGGCCTTGTCCGGAGTGGAGGTCAGTCTGATGATTCCTTCGCGTTCCGATACCTGGTTGACCTACTGGGGAACCATGTCGTATGTGAGCGAGCTGTTGTTTGCCGGTGTGAAGATTTATCTGTTTCAGGATGGTTTTAACCACTCCAAGGTCTTGTCAATCGATTCGGAGTTCTGCATCATCGGTTCTGCCAACATGGATAACCGGAGCATGGAGCATAATTTTGAGGTGACAT
>CALCYB010000017.1 GCA_937906485.1 uncultured Rikenellaceae bacterium | reverse complement strand
GAAAAGACTATCTGAATCTGCTGGAAAGCCATGGATACGGCCCCCGTACGGAAGTGATTCCCGTCTGGGATGCCTGCGGCCGGGTTACCGCCCACGGTGTCTACGCCCACATCTGCGCGCCTCACTATGCGGCCAGCGCCATGGACGGCGTGGCAGTCAATGCGAAGGATACCTTCGGTGCCACGGAAACCACCCCTGTTGCCTATACCAACATAGGCAAGGAGGTGCTTAAAAAGAGCAACACGGGTGTTGATTTCCCATACCTCATAAGCAGCACGCCAAGCGCTCTGACAACAAGCGATGCGGGAGCCGGCATAGGCTATACCACCCTGCGCGTGCGTGGCACCGATGGCACACGCATAAATGTAACAGCCAACGGAATACCGATAAACGATGCCGAAAGCCACAATGTATTCTGGGTAAATATGCCCGACTTTGCTTCGTCCGTGCAAAATCTGCAGATCCAACGCGGTGTGGGAACTTCGACCAACGGATCAGGAGCCTTTGGCGCCAGCATCAACCTGCAGACAGCCACGCTCCCCTATCTGCCCTATGGCGAAATCCACTTCTCAGGCGGGTCTTTCGGCACCCACAAGGAAACGGTTCGATTCGGAACCGGCTTGATTGGAGAGCATTGGTCGTTGGACGGACGGCTTTCCGACATCGGATCAAACGGCTACCTGGAACGTGCAGCCGCCTCCATGCAATCCTATTACCTGCAAGGTGGCTACTACAACGGGCGCACCACCCTCAGGCTGATTCTGTTTGGGGGTCAGGAAGAGACTTATCACGCTTGGAACTACTCCACACAAGCCCAGATGGATGCTTTCGGACGACGTTTCAATTCCTGTGGATACATGGGTATTCAGATGGCCGACGGCAGTTTTTACCAGCCCGACATTGACTATGATTACGGTATTGAAGAAGCACAAGCCTTGCTGCAGCAAGGAGGAAAGTTTGTCTATTACGATGACCAGACCGACAATTACCTCCAGACCAATGCCCAATTGCTGCTGACCCATCAGCTCAACCAAAACTGGACACTGAATGCCGGTTTGCACTACACCAAGGGCGACGGTTATTACCAAGAATACAAACTGGACCGGAAACTGGTCGAATATGGGCTGCATCCCTACCTGGATGCTGACGGTAATACCATCCAACGTAGTGATCTGGTGCGCAAGAAAGCCATGGACAACCATTTCGCAGGTCTGGTAGCCTCTGCTCTCTACGATACAGACCGGATGCATCTGGCAATCGGTGGCGGTGCCAACCATTACGACGGCGACCATTTCGGACAAGTGCTTTGGATCAAGAACTACCAAGGAGCCTTGAATCCCGATGACCATTACTACTTCAATACCGGCCGCAAGACCGATGCCAACGTGTACACGAAGGCCGAATACGACTTTATCCCCGGACTGACCGGTTATGCCGACCTGCAGTACCGTTACCTGCATTACACCATTGACGGCCAAAACGACAAATGGGCTGGAGAGGATCTCCAACAGCTGTCCATCGATGAAGTCTTCCATTTCTTCAACCCCAAAGCCGGCTTGAACTGGACTCCGACGTCCAACCAACGTCTGTTTGCTTCGGTCTCTGTCGCCCACAAGGAGCCGACACGCAACAACTACACCGACGGTTACCTGACCGAACACCCCAAAAGCGAACGGCTGATTGACTACGAATTGGGCTATACCTACAACGGAGATTTCGGTCAAAGTGCAATGACGGGCAACCGCTGGTACCTCTCCGGCAACCTGTATTACATGGATTACCGGGACCAACTCGTGTTGACCGGTGAACTCAATGAAATGATGAGCGATATGGGTACATCCATGATTTTCGGTATGGTCATCTC
>CALCYB010000016.1 GCA_937906485.1 uncultured Rikenellaceae bacterium | reverse complement strand
TGTTGGACTTTGGGGTGAACCAGAACAACCATTACGGCACCGCAAAAAACACGAACTTCGCCTACAATACCTTCAGTGTGCAGAATTTTGTTTTCACCACGCCCATCTACAAGTCTTCAGCATTGGTGGTCGGGGTGGCTCCTTACAGCAACATCGGCTATAAATTCGAATCTGCCGAACTGGATGACCAGATCGAAGCGGTGGTCGGGGATGTGCGCTACCAACAATACGGTACCGGATCCGTTTCCCAGTTGTTTGTCGGGGCAGCCGCGACGTTCTTTGACCGTCTTTCTGTCGGAGGACAGATGATTTATTATTTCGGTTCCCTGAACCGTCACAGCAATGTTCTGTACAACAGCAATGCGTCCTATCGCAACCTGTTTACCGGATGGGATTATTCCATTCATACCATATCCGGAAAATTCGGCATCCAATACGAAGAGGTGATTGGCAAAAAACGCCAGTCCAAGATCGTCCTTGGCGCCACGTATCGCATGGGGATGAACATGAACGGGGAATTGGCCCGTTATGTGTTGAGTTCCAATTCTCAAACCATTTCATCGTCTTCATCGGTGGCGGATACCATCCTCTTTGCGCAAAGTGCGACCGGACTCTCCATACCGGATGAGTTTGCTGTCGGGGTTTCGTTCATCCATCAGGACCGTTGGGTATTCGGCTTTGATTACCAGTACCAGGATTGGCGCGATGTAAAGATTCCGGTGGTCAGCAACCGTTTTTCATCGATGCGGGCGCAAGCTTTCCGGGCAGGTGTGCAATGGACACCGAACCGCTACGACATCCGTTACTACCTCAAGCGCGTTACCTACCGGGGCGGGTTCTATTACGATCAGTCCTACCTGGGTTTTGATGGGGAACAGATCAGTTCTGTCGGATTCACATTGGGGATGTCTCTGCCGATTTACCGTTGGTACAATTCCTTGACCATTGGGTTGGATGTCGGCCAGAAGGGAATTACCGGGACAACGCTCCTGAAAGACCGGTATGCCAAATTCTTTTTGAGCATCAACCTGCACGACGTGTGGTTCCAGAAGTACCGCTATGAATAGAGACAGATGAGTAAAAATAAAGATAAGAATCAATTAGTCAGATTTATTATGAAACAAGCAAAAATTGTTTTGGTCCTTGCCGGTATGATGATTGCTGCCGGATTAGCCAATGCTCAAGGACGTTTTGGTGCAGACAGTGCACAATGTGTTACGTACCTCTCTTATTATCAAGAGTACATGAAACAAAACAACATTTCCGAGGCAGCTCCCCAATGGCGTATGGCCATCCAGTACTGCCCTCCTACTGCCAGTCAGAACATGTTGTTGGATGGTATGAAGATCTTGCGTCGTGACATCAACCAGTACCGCAACAACCCGATCCGTCGTAAAGAATTGATCGACTCGCTGATGATGTTGCACCAAATGCGTATTGACAACTATCCGAAATACATTGTTCCCGCCAAAACCAACCTGGCGATGGACATGATCAACTATTCCGGAAAGGGTGAAGAACAAAAGGTATTCATCGTTTTGTCTGAAGCGATGGATGTTGCCGGTGCCAAAACCCAACCGACCATCGTAGTCCGCTACATGAACTTTGCCAATGACCTTTATCAACAAGGAACCTTTACCGATCAAGAAGTGTTCGATGCCTTTGATAAAGCCAGCAGCGTAATCGATCTGATTGCTCAAGTGAAGAAACAAGAAGAAGTGGACAACCTGCGTCGTGACGTGGAAAACCTCTTCATGCAAAGTGGTGTAGCTTCTTGCGAAAACCTGGTAAAATTGTTTACTCCCCGTTTTGAAGCCAATCCGACCGATAAGGACATCTTGGGCAGCATTGTTTCCAAACTGACAGCAGGTAACTGCTTGGAAGAAGATCTATACCTCAAAACCGTAGAAGCTTTGTACAGCGTAGATCCGACTCACGCAACCGCTTACCTGTTGTATCGTCTCTATGCTACCCGCGGTGACAATGAAAACGCAGTAGCTTATCTGCAAAAAGCCATTGAAGATGCAACTTCGGATGCAGCAACTGATGCCAACTACGCGCTGGAATTGGCAACCTACCTGTACACCAAGGCAGCTCGTCCGCAAGAAGCTATCCAGATGGCCAAACAAGCTGCTGAAACGGATGCAGTGGTTGCCGGTAAGGCTTACTTGTTGATCGGAACCATCTGGGGTGCCCAAAAATGCGAAGGTAACGATATCGAAAAACGTGCTCCTTATTGGGTAGCCGTTGATTACCTGGTGAAAGCAAAACGTGCTGACGATACCTTGACCGAAGAAGCTGACCGCATGATTGCCAACTACAGCAACTATTTCCCGAAACAGACGGATGCGTTCATGTTTGACCTGATGGATGGTGCCAGCTACACTGTCAACTGCAATGGTTTGCGCGAAGCAACCAAAGTTCGCACGCAAAAATAATCTATGCGCAAAAAATTGATAGAGTATAAAAACAGCCTTGTGGTAGCCCTTGTTTTGACAACGGCTACCATTGCTGTTTCTTGTCAACCTAAATTGGGCGAAACCCAAATTGCTGCGACCGACTCCGCTCCCAACCAGGTGCTGGAGGGAATGAATGCCATCCAGTCCAGGAACAGCAGCCGTCAGATGCGGATCGAATCACCGCTGATGGAAATCTACTCCCAGAATCCGGAAGATGCTTATGAGTTGTTCCCGAAAGGGTTCAAAGT
The DNA here is from genome assembly GCA_937906485.1 of uncultured Rikenellaceae bacterium. Taxonomy (GTDB): domain Bacteria; phylum Bacteroidota; class Bacteroidia; order Bacteroidales; family UBA932; genus JAGCJX01. Next base: position 4,117 of record CALCYB010000016.1, on the reverse strand, counting down.
GTACGGGTACAATGAAGAAGGCTTGCTGGAAACAGAGATTGTCGCCAAGCGGGCCCGACACAGGATCGTCAAGACAGAAGAAGCCTGGGAGGCTTTTGGGGATGTGGTGGTACGTAATTTTGTTGAAGGAACCCGTATTGATACCGATACCTTGTATTGGGATCAGGAAAAGGAGATGATCTATACCCCGAGGACGTGTTACGTATTGTTGCAATCTCCTGACGGAGCGATGCAAGGGTTCGGATTGGAGTCGGACGAGATGGCCAGAAATGCCTATCTGCTCCATCCGTTTGACAGTTTTGCCTATGTAGGACGGGACTCTACGGAGGCCGGATATGTGGATAGTGTGAATTTTATTGGTCCACACTACAAATCCTACCGATAAAATTACTATATTCGCGCCTTGATTTGATTAATAGTTAACCAAAATAAACATTTAAAATGGCAGTTTTAGATAAAATACGTACTAAGTTTAGTGTACTTATTACGGTGCTGATCGCTGTGGCTTTGTTGTCCTTTATTATTGACCCGAGCACAATCGAAGTCATGTCCCGGACTTTCTCCAGCAAATACGATGTGGGCGAAATCAATGGTAAATCCATCAAGTACGAAGAATTCCAAAGCAAAGTGGATTACTATACCAACTTGTACCACCTGACTTCCGGTTCCCAAACCGTTTCAGAACAAGCCCTTGAATCCATCTACAACAGCGCATGGCAAGATCTGGAAAGCGAATACCTCATCATCCCGACCATGCGTGAGGCCGGTATCCGCGTAGGAGAAGAAGAAGTGTTTGACTTGTGCCAAGGAATCGAGATTTCTCCTGTGATTGCGCAAGATCCCACCTTTGCTGATGCAACCGGAGCTTTCAGCCGTGACCGTCTGATCGAATTCATCCAATCCATCCCGATGGATCCCAGCGGCAACTTGAGCACTTATTGGGGTTTTGTGGAATCCAACATCCTGCGTCAACAATACTACAACAAGTACATGTCTCTGATATCCAAGAGTAATGTCATGAATCCTGTAGAATTGCGTCGTACCATTGAAGAGAACAACACCACTTCCAATGCGGAATTTGTGCTGGTTCCCGTAGGTTTCCAACCGGATTCTACCATCCATGTTTCACAAGCAGAAATCAAGGCTTACTACGAAAAACACAAGAAGAACTACGAACAAGCCACTTCCCGCGACATCGAATACGTAGTGTTTGAAGTGAAGCCCTCTGCAAAGGATGAAGAAGATGCTCTCCGCAGTATTGAAAAAGTTTATTCCCAATTTGAAGAAGCAGAAAACCTGAAGACCTTCCTGGCCCACAATTCCGATACTCCCCTCCAAGAGTACTATTACAAGGCCGGTGAACTGGAATCTACCTACCCTGAATTGGAAACCTTTGCTTTCGGTAAGAAACAACCCAAAACCTTGGCTCCTTTCAAGAAGAACGACATGTACATTGCTGCCCGCATCGCTGACAGAAAACAAATGGCTGACTCAGCTTTTGTAAAACACATTCTGCTGCCGGCAACCGAAGCTGCAAAAGCAGACAGCCTGATGAACGTGTTGAAAAAAGGTGGCAACTTCGCGACTTTGGCTGCTGAATATTCTTTGGACAAGAACCCCAACGTGGCAGAAGTCGGTGACCTGGGCTGGATGACCCAATCCATGATGATCCCTGGTTTCGAACGCGTCCTGACTGAACGTACCAACCAATATTTCACCATCAACAGCAACTACGGTATCCACATTGTGAAAGTGACCGAGCAGACCCGCAAGTTGGACAAAGTGCAATTGGCCCTGTTGACCCGAGAAGTGGTGGCCAGCGAAGCAACCTTCCAAGACTATTACGCACAAGCCAATGATTTGGTCGTAAAGAGTGAAGGCGAACTGGAAAAATTCAATGAAGCTGTCAGCGAAGGCAACCTCCCTGTTGCTCCTGCCATGAAGATCAAAGAAGGTGCAAAACAAATCTCACGCTACCACAATACCAAGGAAGTGAGCCGTTGGATCTACGATGCCAAAGTGGGTGACGTTTCTCCGATCATCACCGTGGACAATGAATATTTCTTCGTAGTGGCTTTGACCGCTATTCACGAAGAAGGTTATGCGCCGCTGTCAGAAGTAAGCGCTTCAATTGAATACACCCTGACCCAAGAAAAACGCAAAGAAAAACTGGTTGACGAAGTGGCCACCAAGATTGCCGGTCTGAACAGCATGCAAGCTGTTGCTGATGCATTGAATGCCAACTTGTCAACTCGCGAAGGTGTGGCTTTCGGTTCCAAAGGCGTACAAAGCGTTGACCCTGCATTGGTAGGTGCCATCAGCGGAGCCAAAGAACAAACCATTTGTGGTCCTGTTGCCGGCCGTATGGGCGTGTATGTGCTCAAGGTTACCGGACGTGAAGTTGGATCGTTCTATAACGAAGATGATGCAAAAGTTCGCGAACAACAGTTGATCAACTACCAAGTGAATATGCTTCCTTCTCTGTTCAATGAATTGGGCGATGTGAAGGATAACCGTGGCCGTTTCTTCTAGTAGAAACCCATCAGCCTGACCCAAAAAATGAGGGAGACTCTTGACGAGCTCCCTCATTTTTTGGGTTGCGGTCCGGGACTGCTTTAGCGCAGGTAAGGACGGATCATTTTGTTCCAAAGGACGTAGGCCTCCGGCAGCAGGTGAATGCCGTCTACGGTGTAGGCTTCATCCAGATTGCCCTCCGGGTCGGTCACCTCACTGGCCAGATCCAAGTAGGTAAAGCCATAAATCGGGGCGTATTCAATCAGCAGTTCGTTGATGGCTACGGCTTTGGGATTGCGTCCTTCGTGGTAAGGAGACATGGGGTGCTGGGGCAGGGTGCTGATGACGTACAGTTCGGTTTGCGGGATGCTGGTGCGCAGGCGGATCAGGATCTTACGGTAGGTTTCCCAGACTTGCTGCGGTGTGGCATTGGCATCATTGATGAAATTGTTGGTGGAAATCAACAGGAAAATCTTGGAAGGGGCGGCAGCAATGAGGCTGTCCAGGCGCATCAGAACGCCTTCAACCGTGTCTCCGTTGATGCCGTAATTGATGACTTTTTCGTTGTCTGTCCATTCTTCCCACCAGCAGTTGTTGGTCAGGCTGTTGCCCAGCATGACAATCGCATCTTCGGGCAAGGGTAGGGTATTGAACATCGAGACGCGGGAATAGTAGTGGCCGAACATGTCCGGATATTGTTTGAGGTAATCCTTGTTGCTGATCGCATCCGGACGGTTCTTAGGCTCCAGGCCTACAGCAGGGGCCAGGAAACGGGTAAGAGCCGCGTAGCCGGCTCCGTTGATGCGGCTTCCGTCAAAGGTATAGTCCTCTTTCAGGATCCGGGTTTTGGGATCGGCTAGCACTTGGGTGGTGTTGAGGAAGGTGAAAGTGCCGTTGGTTTGGGCTTGTTCGAGGTAACTGTTGACCACATAGGCCGAATCCACCCATTCCGGACCGATTGCTTTCAACTTGGGATCCGGGGTGATGCTCATGACGTAGAGTGCGGTCTTGGGCGAGATCTCATGGGCCTGCTCAATCATGGCCAGGATGGCGGCTGCGGTTTCTGTTGCCGATTTCTGGAGTTTGAGGTCGTACAGACCGGTGCAAAGAAAGAGTTTACCCGGTTTGGAGGCCATCAGTTCCGGGAGCCGGTAGGCGGTGCAGGCCGTTCCTTCCAGGGCAATACCCCGGTTCTTGACCTGGCTGCTGCCGTAAAACCGGTTCCAGATGCCGCGGTCAATCACGTCATCCCCTACCAGGACAATATCGCCCGGTTCCAGACCCAGGTGCTGGTATTGGGTGTGGCGTTCTTGGAAATAAGTGATCTGACCATGTTCGGTCGGGTAGGGAGCCTCACTGGAGCACGCGGGAAGGTACAACAAAGCCGCCCATGCCCAGATCATAGGGAATCGGAAGAATGATTTCATCTGAATGTGGTTTATACGTTAAACAGGAAGTGCATGATATCGCCGTCTTGGACCACGTAGTCCTTGCCCTCAACACCCAGTTTTCCGGCAGCCCTGCAGGCAGCTTCGCTGCCGTATTGCACATAATCATCGTATTTGATGACTTCTGCACGGATGAAGCCCCGTTCAAAGTCGGT
>CALCYB010000015.1 GCA_937906485.1 uncultured Rikenellaceae bacterium | reverse complement strand
CATTACATCTCAAAACACTCCCGCAGCAGTAGCCCGTATACAGGGTAGCACAGACTATGCCAATCTAAATGGTACGGTTTCTTTTTACAACACGCCTTTCGGCGGCGTACTGGTTAGCGCCGAAGTATATGGCCTTCCCGGCTCCGGTTTCTTCGGTATGCACATTCACGAATTCGGCGATTGCAGGCAGACTTCAGGAAATATGATGCCTTTCCCAGGCGTTGTACAGCCACGGGGCAATATGTGGAATATGGGCATGCAGCCTTTCCCTAACACCGGCAATCACTACAATCCGGGAAATGTACCACACCCTGAGCATGCAGGCGATTTGCTTCCTCTGCTTAGCAACAATGGCTATGCCTGGATGTCTTTCTATACCGGTCGTGTCAATGTTGAAGACATTATCGGAAGGTCCGTTGTCATCCATAGTATGCGTGATGACTTCACCTCACAACCTTCCGGCAATTCCGGTGATAAGATTGGCTGTGGCGTGATAGAAAGAATGTAAAAAATATGGCAGTGGTGCTTTTGCATCACTGCCAAAATAATTATTCTTCCGTAAATGTTCCGACTAAATGTCCATAAGCAAGGATGTTTCCGGTTACCCCTTCTGTAGGAGTATCGAGAGCCCAAACATTCGCATACAAATTGGGATTTGAGGATTTGAGTGCTCCCTTTGCTCGTTCTACCGGTTCCTTGATTGCAACTACATATACTTCATAATCGTGAGTCGTCCCCGGTGGCGGGCATGGTCCGAGATAATCACTGGTCTGATCCCATCCCTGTGCGAGGGTAGTCTCCGTTACATCGTTCTTTTTCCAATGGAGCCAGTCTCCTGCAGAACTGTCAACCATATATATTACATAACATGCTGCATCCGGTACTGCTTCCCAAGTAAGCTGTGGGGAAACATTGGATCCTTCTACCGTATTAGAAATAACCGTATCCCATACCCCATCATGCAAATCTTCCGATGTTAATTCAAAGGTAGGAATATCGCTGTCCCTAAAAAACTCATTATGTAACACTTCCGGCTCTGCCTCTTCGGTTGTTGTCTCTTCTTCAACAGTTGTTTCTACTGCTTCGCTTTCCTCTACCACTACTTCTTCCTGCTCGGTCTCTGCAACAGCCTCAACCGGTTCTTCTGCCGGCGTTGCCTTCTCTGCAGAGCTACCACAACCAGTCATTGTAACAAGCAATAAACTAAATATCACTCCAAATATTACTGTTTTTCTTATTCCCCTCATAAAATTCCCCCTATTTTTTCTGAAATCCGTTAAACCATGCTCTTTCTTCAAACGCTTTTTTCTTAGGACACGTTGCCTCATTCTCTGCAATTCCAACCGGTAAAAAACATACCAAAGTTCTTCACATCCTTCATCTGAAGCAGGAAAGCGGGCTTCCTCCTGCGTTGCAGTGGATAGAAAGCACTATGAATCCCTTCTGGCAAGTAATTTATCTTTGCACCGCCAAGACGGTCTGTACCCGCTCCGTAATTTAGACAGGCCTATTTCTTTGTCTCAACCTTAAGGCTTGTAGGGTAGAATTTTAATCTATATTTGGCTCATCCCACACTTTAGTGGTGTTGCAATGAACCATTGTAACCTGATCTCCAACCTGAATGCGGAAATCTCCCTCCTCAAGGGTCCATTTTCCGTCATAATTCACAAATGCAAGGTCGGTAGCCGGAACTGCCAGTCTTACCACTTTGCTCTCTCCAGGCTCCAGACTTATCTTCTCAAAAGCCCTGAGTCTTCTTGAATCAGGAACAAGGCTTGCAAACAGGTCACTTGAATAAAGGAGAACCGCCTCTTTTCCGACAACATTGCCTGTATTGGAAACAGTCACCTCAAACTCCAGCACATCATCGGGACCAAACTCCTTTTTATCCGCACCCAAATTGCTGTACTGGAAAGTTGTATAGCTCAAACCATATCCAAACGGCCAAAGCACATCAATCCGGGCATCATAATTATATACCCCCTCCATGGTGGCAGAAACCTCAGACACTTTATAATCATAAGTGGAGAGCATATTTATATATTTTGGATATGTAAACGGCAGTTTGCCGCTGAAGTTTTCTCTTCCCGACAGTAATGCTGCCAAAGCATCTCCACCATAATTGCCCGGAAGGATTACCTCCACCACAGCCTGGGCAAGAGGCTCAATATCATTTATAATGCGTGGACGCCCACCGTTAAGTACCAGCACAACAGGCTTTCCAGTCTTTGCAAGGGCTTTAACCAAGTTTTTCTGGTTTGCGGAAAGGTTTATATCCTCAACATTTCCAGGGGTCTCGCAATAGCTGTTTTCACCTATGCATGCAACTATAATATCACACCCTCTTGCAGCCTGGACAGCCTTGTTTATGCTCTCCTGCGTACAATTCTCCTGCTGCCATTTTCCAAAACCCGGAACATAAGTTACACCAGGCTCATATCTCACATTTGAAGCACCATACTCATTTTGCAGCGCCTCAAAAATTGTATTGAAATGCTCTGTATATTCATTAGCCTTGTCTCCCTGCCAGGTATATGACCATCCACCGTTAAGGCAGCGCATTTCATTGGCATTAGGACCTGTAACAAGAATTCTGGCACCCTTCTGCAAAGGGAGGATTCCCCCCTCATTTTTCAGCAGCACTTCAGACTCCACTGCAGCCCTGTAAGACATCTGCCGGAACTCTTCAGACCCGAATTTTTCATATTTGTCCAAATCCCAGTTAGGGTTATCAAACAGCCCAAGACGGAACTTCAATCTGAGGACACGGCGCACCGCATCATCAATACGCTCCATCGGAACAGCACCTTCATTTACCAGCTCTACAAGGTCCTTGCAAAACTGCCAGTCATTTGGAATCATTGCCATATCTATGCCGGCATTGATTGCAAGACGCACAGCATCTTTTCTGCTTGTAGCAATACGCTCCCTTGTGTACAGATTATCAATGTCTGCCCAGTCTGTAACTATCATTCCGTCCCAATTGAGATCCTCTTTCAACCATTTTGTAAGATACTCATAATTGGCATGGAAAGGGAGTCCTTCATTGCTCGAAGAGTTTACCATAAGAGACAACGCTCCTGCCTGCACACACTCCTTGAAAGGCTCAAAATAGCGTTCACGCATATCCCCGTCAGTAACGGATGAAGGGGTCCTATCCCGGCCTGATACAGGTACGCCATATGCCATGTAGTGTTTGATACATACAGCCATATTGTATGGACCTACATGGTTTGGATCTGTTCCCTGCATACCCAATGTCTGGGCTACACCCATCTCCGCCTGCAGATATTCGCTTTCACCATAGCTTTCCCACAACCTTGGCCATCTTGGATCCCGTCCAAGATCAAGTGTAGGGCTGAACGACCATGGATTCAAAGCGGCTCTGGACTCGTAAGCGGTAACTTCACCCATATTGAAGGCATGCTCCCTGTTGAATGTTGCAGCTACATTTATCTCCTGCGGAAACAGGGTGGCATCTGCAATGTATGAGGCACCGTGAATCTGATCAAGACCGTAAAGACAAGGAATTCCAATCTCCTTCATGGATTTCTCCTGGAGTTCCTTTATCATTCCTGCAGTAAGTTCCCTGGTCTGGGCCCTGGCACTTATAACATTAAGTATTGACCCAACCTTATATTTGGCAATCACAGAATCCAGCATGGCCGGTATCCACTGCGGATTACCGTTTTCATCCTCATTCTGGAAAACTGTAATGGTAATCTGCGACATCTGCCCCACCTTCTCCTCCAATGTCATCTTACTGAGAATCTTCTCTATTTTTCCCTCAATCTCCCTATCAGGCTCAATTGCCGGTTTTACCTTATTGTCACATGAGGCAACAAATAAAGCGGACAAAAAGGCAAATACCACAAAAATGTTTCGTTTCATAATAACCGGACTCAATTAAAACGGAATAATCTTAAAGCACAATCTCTGCGGCTGGCTTGTATGCACTTTATATTTCTCATATGTCTCCGCTCCCCAGGAGTTGTCACCTCCAACACCTGTCATACGGGAATCAATACATATTTCTGTAAAATTGCGTGGTGATATGTCAGAAACATGTGTCTGCTTCTTCATCACATTGCGGGCACGTCCAACATCATGCGGATCATTCTCCACAAAATTGTTCCATTGGTAGGGTGCATCAGATTCCTCACAATCAAAATCCTCTATTGAATTGTGCAGGGCATTGAATTCAAAAGGATTCTCCATAGCTAATATTACCAACCCCTTGCCTTTTGCATTCTTTATCTCCAGCCAGCGCACATCCACCCTGTGTCCATTCTCCTGCGGCCTTACATACGGCACATACATGTCAGCAACATTGCATGAATAGATATCAAACATGGCGCCATCCTTCCTGTCACAGTAATTCTCCCAAGGTCCCCTTCCGTAGAACCTTACATTAGAGAACTCCTGCGGCATCCTCCATCTTAAGCCATATCTTGGAGCCTCCTTCAATGAAGCCTCAGACATCTGCGCCTCAACGGTAAGGGCTCCGCTTGGCTCAAGGGTATAAGTAACCACATTGCTGCAACCCAAATCCTCCAGATTATATACAACCTTCACAACCCTGTTGCCGTCTACCATCTTGTCAGTAACCTCAGCAGGTTTGTTCTCCTTGCCATAAACCTTCCAGGCCTGCCATCTTGCAGGGGCACCGTTTCCATAATCATTGTCGTTAGGAGCCCTCCAGTAATTTGGTCTTATTCCAAAGTCTCCCAACAAATAATCAACTCCATTCACCGCATATTTTCCAATAAGTCCACTCTCAGCATCAACCTCAAATTCCACCTTTGCCTTTTTTGAAACAGATGCAACCTGAGGAACTGCATTGTCTCCCAGAGGATACTGGTTCCAGCTTTGCTCCCCTGAGAAATTCACGTAGTAGTCATATCCCTGCTGCATCTTGAACTCAGGGAGCTTTATTGTAATGGTATCATCTGCAGGGATGTCCACACTTACTTTACCCTGTAGAATTACCTTTGACTTGGCACCTTTCGAATATTGTTCAGGAACAGATACTATCTCATAATTGTAATGGTCCACTCCGGTAAAATAGTTTCTGTTGATGGCCCTGTAGGCACCGTTACCGTCAGGCTCAATCCAAAGGTTCTGATATATGTGCTTTATCTCATTCATGGCTGGATGCGGAACCCTGTCGGGACCTATAACACCGTTGCACAGGAAGTTTCCGTCACTTGGGGCATTCACGCCAAAGTCACCTCCATATGCCCAGAACTCTTTTCCATCTTTGGTTTTCTGAAGTATACCCTGGTCTACCCAGTCCCATATGAAACCTCCCTGAAGATTGTCTGCAGCATAAATTACATCCCACAAATCCTTGAAGTTTCCGGTACTGTTACCCATTGCGTGGGCATACTCGCTAAGGATATATGGTCTGTCGGTCTCCTGGGCTGCCCACTCTGCAAGTTTGAAAGCGCTTGGATACTGCGGGCAATAAATCTCGGTATTCCACTCCAGGATAGCCCTTTCATGCTGCACCGGACGCACTTTGTCAAGATCTTTCAAATACAGGAATGTCTGGTAGAAGTTGTAACCGTTACCGGCCTCGTTACCCATAGACCAGTAAATGATGCTTGTATAATTCTTGTTGCGCCAGTACATATTTTTCACTCTTGCCATATGTCCATTATAGAACCTGAGGTCATTGCCCAAAGTACCGCCCTTGCGGAGATTGTAGTACATACCATGCGATTCTATATTTGCCTCATCACATACATATATACCGTACTCGTCGCAAAGCTCATAGAAATATGCCGGCTGTGGGTAGTGGCTGCATCTTATTGCATTAAAGTTATGTGCCTTCATAAGTTGAATGTCTGACTCCATCTGCTCGCGGCTTATCACATGTCCGGTATACTGGTTGTGCTCATGTATGTTCACACCCTTTATCTTGATGGCCTTGCCATTTACCAGCAGCTGATTGCCAATGATCTCCACTTTCCTTGGTGCGAACTTGAACGCCACTTTTTCACTCACATTGCCTCCCTGGGACAATGCAATAGATCCGTCGTACAGTACAGGAGTTTCAGCACTCCACAAATTCCATCCCTCAAACGGAATTTTGAAACTCTGCAAAGACTCTTCTCCAGCAGCAATGGAAACACTCCTTTTTTCTACTCCCGACAAAGCTCCTCCAAGAGACAGCTCCACAGTTGCATTGGATTTTGAATTGTTCTTTACAACTGCATCCAGTTCAAAATAACCGCTTCCTATAAGGCCATCCTCAGCAAGATGTTCCACTATAGGGGTAATCCTATAATCAAAAAGATGCACTTTTGGCTGGGCAAAAACGTATACATCCCTCTCAATACCGCTCAATCTCCAGAAATCCTGGCACTCAAGGTAACTTCCGGTACTCCAGCGGTATATCTTAAGTGCTACAAGATTTTCCCCTTTATGCAAATACGGGGTAAGGTTATATTCTGCTGTATTTTTTGAATCCTCATTATAGCCCACCAAAATACCGTTTACATATACATAACATCCGCTCTTGGCACCTCCAATGTTCAGATATACCTCCCTGCCATCCCAATTGGCAGGGATATCAATCACTTTTCTGTATACACCAACTGCATTCTTTTCCGGCAAAATGGGTGGCTGGGGATTTGACGGTTTAAATTCATATCCATGATTGGTATAAATAGCTGTACCATAGCCGTTCAACTCCCAGTTAGCCGGAACGTCAATCTTGTCCCAACTGCTGCTGTTATACCCCGGAGCAACAAACTCTTCTTTATAGGAAGCATCACTCTCACTCCACCAGAAATCCCATTTTCCATTGAGTGACATTACAAACTCAGGCTGATACCTCTCACCCTGTGCACCTGCAAGCTGGGTACGTGGTGAGACTTTTCCTATTTCAACTGTTTCAACGGTAAGATGAGGCATACTCTTCCTGTCTCCGTCATTGGCAGCCCTACCTGCAACTACACACAGGTTCAGGAGTGCCGCTATAGCAAAGCAAAATCTTTTCATACCAATATTCCAAATACTATTTAACTTCAAATTTATATACGCATGTGTGTGTATATGTATCTCCAGGATTAAGCAATGTAGAAGGGAAATTGCTGTGATGAGGTGTATCCGGGAATTTCTGTGTCTCCAATGCTATCGACTCCCTATAACGGAGCTCTTTGCCATACTTGCCTTTTGAGGTTCCATCAAAGAAGTTTCCGCTGTAGAACTGCATACCCGGCTGGTCTGTATATACAGACATGAACCTGCCTGAATTGGACTCATAAACAGATGCTGCAAACTCCACTCCCTCACCTTTCTTATCCAGTACCCAGTTGTGGTCATAACCTGCACCAAACTTAATTTGCTCATTGTCTGCATTTATCCTTTCACCAATAATATGAGGCTGACGGAAATCAAACGGTGTTCCTGTAACGTCTGCAATCTCTCCGGAAGGGATAAGCACCTCATTTACCGGTGTAGTGGCAGAAGCATTGATCACCATTTCAAGATCCTCAATTGTTCCATTGCCCTCTCCTTTAAGATTGAAGAATGAGTGGTGTGAAATGTTCACATGGGTAGCCTTGTCTGTTGTAGCAAGGTAATCCACTCTAAACTCATTTTCAGGGGTAAGAGTATAGGTCATTGTAATTGAAAGGTTTCCCGGCATACCGTCCTGCCCGTCGGGACGCATATAGAACAAAACAATTGAATCATCCTTTGCCTCCTTAACATCCCAAACCACCCTATCAAGACCTTTAAGGCCTCCGTGAAGTGTCTGACCGTTATTGTTCTGAGGGAAATTGTACACCTCTTCCCCTATGGTGTATGTACCGTTCGCAATCCTGTTTGCATAAGGGCCTACAACAGCTCCAAGAAAACGCTCACCAGGATTGTTTAAATAATTATCTATATTGTTGTATCCCAATACAATATCATCAAATTTACCATCTCTGTCGGGGGTCCACAATGAAACTACACGTGCTCCAAAGTTGGTTACCTGCATGGTAATGTCACCAGCTTTGAGTGTATATATTGATACCTCCTTACCGTCTACTGTAGTCTGGAAATTTTCCTGTGGAAAAAGGACAGGGGCATCACTCTTACCGCACGATGCCATAAGAGTACAAGCTAAAGCCATAATTGCCAATTTTTTCATAACATCTCCAAATTTATTTTATTTCAGATTTCAAGTTTACGGGCTCCATCAGAGATTACCACATCGTAAACTTTAGGTTCGTGGCCGTACGCAGCGCAGAATTTCTCTTTGGCTGTTGCAATGAATGCATCATACAGGCCGCTCTTTACAAGGTTGATGGTACAGCCTCCAAATCCGCCTCCCATAATGCGGGAACCGGTAACACCGCACTCTTTTGCTATAGTGGCCAAAAGGTCAAGCTCCTCACAGCTCACCTCATAATCTTTTGACATACCCCAATGGGTCTGGTACATACGCTCCCCTACAGTCTCAAGGTCACCTACCTCCAAAGCGGCACAAACATCCAATACACGTTTCTCCTCACCAATCACATAGCGGGCACGCATATAATCCTCCTCTGAAATTTTATCCTTTATGGCATCCAGTTTCTCCATAGTTGCACCGCGCAAAGTCTCCTGACCCAAGATTGCAGCAACCCTCTCACAAGACTCACGGCGTCTGTTGTAAGGAGAACCAACCAGTTCATGTTTTACTACAGAATCAAGCAACACAAGACGGTATCCGAATTTTTCCGGATCAAACGGGAAGTACTCAAAATCCATAGAGAGACAATCCAGACGTATCAAATTTCCCTTTTTCCCAAAAACTGATGCAAACTGGTCCATAATTCCACATTTCACGCCACAGTAATTATGCTCTGTAGACTGTCCTATGCGGGCAAGTTCAAATTTGTCTATCTTGTCCTCATTGAAAATATGGTTAAGTGCAAATGCATAAGTGGATTCCAATGCTGCAGAAGATGACATGCCTGCTCCAAGGGGAACATCACCTGCAAATGCTGTATCAAAACCTTTTACAACGCCACCACGTTTGAGTATCTCACGAGCCACTCCAAAAATATAGCATGCCCACGATGCAGCAGGCTTGTCCTCTTCATTAAGCCCGAACTCAGCATAATCCTGCAAGTCTATGGAATATGCACGTATCTTCTCAGTACCGTTCGGTTTTATCTCAGCTACCATTGCCTTGTCAATGGCACCTGGAAATACAAAACCGCCATTATAATCTGTATGCTCCCCAATAAGGTTGATTCTGCCAGGTGATGTATAAAGTTCACCTTCAGTTGCAAAATGCTCTGCAAATTTTTCTCGTATAAGTTTAATGTCCATCATGTCAAATTTTATAGTTTCCCAAATTATTTTGTCTGTGGCAATGCCATCTGGAATATCTTGCGCACACGCTCCATATCGTATTTGGCTTTACGGTTGAAATAATAGATACCGTTCTGCTCCTGCTCAACATCAGTAAGCTGAGTATAGCAGAATCCGCAAATCTTGTCGCTGTGGCTTACAATTGCCTTAACCTGTGACTCCAGGCGTTTATAGAAATCCTCTTTAGTAATTGCAGCATCACCATAACCCCAAGCATTCTCTTTTGAAGGGTTTGCCTCCGCACATTTGATACCGCCGAACTCATCAATTATATAAGGGACTTTACCATCATAATACAGATGGTCCAAAGTGTTTGCATTTATTTTGCCCGGTGCCTGTGGCTGATAGAATTTCTCCCCGTCAAACAACATTTTGTGCAATTTCTCCCCATCCTGCTGGTAGCTGTGGGTTGTACAGAAATCAGAAATCACATACAAACCACCGCTCACGGTATTTACAGGACGTGAAGGGTCCAGCTTACGGGTAAGTTCATACACATCTGTAAGGAAACGTCCCATCTGGTTGGTTGTTGCCTCCCACTCCTCATTGAACGGTGTCCAGGTTACAAGTGCCGGATGGTTGCGGTCCCGCACCACTACATTTGTCCACTCGGAGATAAAATTGCGTGCTGCCGCCACTGAACTTGAATTCTTGCCCCAAGAGGCCATTTCTCCCCATACAAGGTAACCCAATTTGTCTGCCCAATAGTAGAAACGCTCCTCAAACACTTTCTGGTGAAGGCGTGCTCCGTTGAATCCGGCTGCCATGGACATCTCAATGTCTCCCCTCAATGCCTCATCAGAAGGGGCTGTCCATACTCCGTCGGGATAAAAACCCTGGTCAAGGACAAGGCGCTGGTAGTATGGCTTGTTATTGAGATAAATTTGAGTACCGTCTATGTGAATCTTGCGCATGCCCACATATGCATCTACTTTGTCAAGCACATTACCAGCAGCATCCTTAACCTCATAAACCACATCATACAGGAACGGTGATTCAGGGCTCCAAAGTTTTGGTTTCTTTAAAGGAACAACCACCGGGATACCCTGCGAAGCAACCACATCTGCCTTGGCCACCACTTTTCCGCCATCCTTTACACGAATGCAAAATCGGTTACCATTGGCCAAATTGTAGAAAGTAGGGGTAACCACAATCTGGTTCTGGTCAATATCTGTAAATACCTGTACCCTCTCAAGGCCGCAAGGATTCACCGCCTCCATCCATACAGTCTGCCAGATACCTGTAGTACGGGTATACATACAAACATGAGAATATAGTTTATGTGACTGTTTTCCCGATGGCAAATCCTCAGACCTCAAATCACTCTCTGCATGAACCACAAGGTTATGCTCTTTACCGTCTGCCACAAACTCTGTAATGTCAAATGAGAACGAATCCGAACCGCCATAATGGCGTCCCACAAACTTGCCGTCAATGAAAATTTCTGATTCATAGAACACTGCACCAAAATTCAGCTTCACATTCTTGCCCTTCCACTGGGCAGGAATCTGAATTGTACGTTGGTACCACACTGCATTTATGAATTCTTTATGCTCTATTCCCGACAATTTGCTCTCCGGAGCAAAAGGGACAATGATCTTTCCATCAAAACCTTTGCTGTTGACAAAATCCCTTTCGTGGCCTGTATCAGCCAAATCAAGGGTAAAACTCCATTCTCCATTCAAATTCATCCAGTCTGCCCTCTCAAATTGCGGACGTGGATACTCAGCGCGCGGCTGTTGTGCAAAAGCTACAACAGAAAGGAACAACGCTGCTACAATCAGAATCTTAGCTTTCATATTATCAGATTATTTATGGTTATTCATTTCCAGATTTGCCAAATATACGAATTTTAAAGCCTCGCTGTCCTAAAAATCAAAACGGCATCATGTATGTTGTATCTTTGAAACATCAATAAAGTATAGAGCCAAGAACAACATATTTGGAATGATAGGACTCATATTCATTGGAATATACTACCTCAGATAGTAGAGTCCCAGCCACAGTTCTGGTGGAGCAGTTGGGATCCACGGTGAATTGCAGAAATTTTGCAATCTGTCAAAAAATTAATAATTTTGACAGAAGAGTTAAAATCTGTCAAAATTATGGCGCCATACGATAGAAACGTTCCACATAACAATTTGCCGTCTTTGCCCCCTGCGTTGGAGTGCTATAATACTCCTGAGCTGATGCGCAAGCTTACAGATGCCAGCAGAAAGTTGGCAGAGCTCAAAGGTCTGGCATCTATGCTTCCAAATCAGTCAATCTTTGTAAATACAATATCGCTGCGTGAGGCAAAAGCCAGTAGTGCTATTGAAAATATCTTTACTACTGATGACGAGCTGTACCGTGCACTGACTTTTCAGGATGAGGAATATGTGCAGGGGCCGGCAAAGGAGATTCTACACTATCGGGAAGCCCTTTGGGAAGGGTTTAACAATCTGGCTGTAACAGGCAAGATAACCCAGCAGTCTTTAATAGACATTTATAGAAAAGTTAATCAGACTCATGATGGAATCCGTCCGTATCAGGCTGAAATTGTCATAAAGAAAAGAGGCTGGGGGTCACTTATAGGGGAAACTGTATATACTCCACCCAGAGGAAAGGGTGTAGTTGAGAAAATGCTGGCAGATTTGGTGGAATTCTTGAATGATGACATAAGATTCCCAATTGACCCGCTGCTTAAGATGATTATGGCACATTATCAGTTTGAGGCAATCCACCCTTTCCGTGATGGAAATGGTAGAACGGGAAGAATCTTATGTATTCTTTACCTTATTCAAAAGAGTTTGCTGGATATGCCTATTCTGTATATAAGTTCATATATTCTTCAGAATAAAGAGAGTTATTACTACAACTTGAGTAATGTTACAGGTCTGCATAACTGGAATTCCTGGATACTTTTTATGTTGGATGCAGTTATTCAGACATCGGAATATACTATTTATAAGATAAACAGGATGCGTTCGCTTATATCCAAGACTGAAGGTATAATTCCAAAATCATTGCTTGCAAAGATGGATGTGTCAAAGCTGTTTGAACAGCCATATATTCGACCAAAGAACCTTTTGTCTGAGAAGATAAAGAGTATTAATACAGCCAAGAAATATCTTGCAGAATTGGAGGGGTTAGGGTTGTTGTCCAAGGAGAAGATAGGTAAAGAATTTGTCTGGTTCAATACAGAACTTATGGATATTCTTTCAACGGAATAGACTCTGGGTTTGAATATCTGGTGAGAGTTGCGGTTATAAGAAAAAAAGCGTAAGTTTGCACAAATAGGGATTATGTTTGACTTTATTGACATAAAAATCATCGATATCCTGGATATCCTGCTGGTGACCTACCTGATCTACCAGCTGTTCAAGCTGATGCGGGGAACCAATGCCATCAACATCTTCTTTGGCATCATTTTTCTGTACCTGCTCTGGTTCCTGGTCAAATCCTTCAACATGAACCTGCTTTCAGCCATTCTCGGACAAGTGCTCGGGGTCGGGGTCATTGCTCTGGTGGTCATTTTCCAACAGGAAATCCGGCGTTTCCTCCTGCACCTGGGGAGCCAGTATGTGGCCAATTCCAAAGCCGGACGCATCTCCAGGCTGTTGATTGGCGGGACCAAGGAAAACGAAATGGACAGCAGCAAAGTGGATGAAATCACGCAGGCCTGCAGCCACATGTCCGAAACCAAGACGGGCGCCCTGATTGTCATCTCCCACAAATCCTCCCTGGAATTCATCATCCAGACCGGTGACCGGATTGACGCCAACATCAACCGTCGCCTGATCCGGAACATTTTCTTCAAGAACTCCCCCCTGCATGACGGGGCCATGGTCATCAGCTCAGAACGGATCATTGCTGCCCGCTGCACCCTCCCGATTGTCGAAAACCCCAACCTGCCTCCGCAATACGGCATGCGTCACCGCGCTGCAGTCAGCATATCCTCGGAGACCGATGCCGATGCCGTGGTGGTATCCGAAGAGACCGGAAACATTTCCTTTGTTTCGGAAGGCGTCATCCGGACCATGGGCAGCATCAGTGAACTGAAACTCGCTATCGAGAATTCTTATAAGAAATAACAGGGGTAACCGGCTTGCGAAACGAGAATTTCTCTTCTTTTCCCTGCAAGAGGCGTTTGATGTTACTCACATGCGTCAGCCATAGAACAACGGAGATGACCACACTGAAAATCTGGATGGTCAAGGTCTCTTTATGCCCCAACAGCAACTCGAACAGCAGGTTGATAAAAATCGGATAGAAAGTCACCGCCAGCAGGACGCTCAACGAGACGTATCGGGTCAACAGAAAGAACACAAAGAAGACACCCAGGCAGATCAAGGCCGTCCACGGGTGCAGGATGCAGAGGATCCCGACAATGGTCGCCACGCCTTTTCCTCCTTTGAAGCGGAAAAATACCGGAAAGATGTGTCCCAGAACAGCCGCCATGCCCAGCATGATGCGGAACCCTTCGTACCATTCCGTCCCGTGCTGGATATCTGTCAATCCGACCAGGCTGACCGCAGCCACTCCTTTCAGTCCGTCCAGCAGAAAAACCAGCACCCCCATCTTCCACCCCAGCACACGTTGGACGTTATTGGCTCCGGGATTGTGGCTTCCGTATTTACGGATGTCAATCCCATAGAAGACACGACTGAGAATCACGGCACTACACAAAGAGCCGATCAGGTAAGCAAGCAACAGAAGGATGACATACAACATCTCAAAACGTCAATTACTGCGCGCGAAGGTAGTAAAAAAACGAGGAATCCGGACATTTCGTTATCTTTGCAACCTTATCGGACAACCCCAGATGACCTACTCATTCAGACAACGCGAACAAAAAATCGGTTTTGACAAGATCCGCAATTGGATTGCCAACCGCTGCCAGACCCACTACGCCGCCAATCGCGTAGCAGAGGAAGAAGTCAGCACACACGAAGCCACCATCCGGCAACGCCTGGAACTGACCGACGAGATGCGTGTCATCCTGATGTTCGAGAATTCTTTTCCGGATTCCGGTTACTTTGACTGCCTGGATTTTCTGGTGCCCTTACGGACTCCGGCCACCAGCATTGACCTCGAATCCCTCAACCGGCTCAAGGAAGTACTGACCACCCTGCGGCGCCTTACCTCTTTTTTTGACCGGTGCAACGAGACCCAATATCCCCGGCTCAAAGCCCTGTCCCAAGGCGTGGATGCCTTTCCGGAAATCCTGATGCAGATTGACCGCATCGTGGACCGGTTTGGGGAAGTCCGGGACAATGCCTCCCCGGAACTGCAGCAGATCCGCCGCTCCCTCCGGGAAAAGGAAGGCACCATCTCGCGACGCATCCAGAACATCCTGCGCAATGCCCAGGAATCCGGTTTGGTAGATGCCGATGTGTCGGTTTCCGTACGGGAAGGCCGCGTCCTGATTCCGGTACCTGCCGGCAACAAGAAAAAGATCCCGGGCTTTGTCTTTGATGAATCCGCCACCGGTAAAACCGCCTTCATCGAGCCGATGGAGATTGTGGAACTCAACAACCAGGTCAAAGAACTCCATTTTGCCGAACAACGCGAGATCCAACGCATCCTGCTGGCCTTTACCGACAACATCCGGCCCGAACTCGACGGGCTGATCGCTTCTGCCGAATACCTCGGGGAAATCGACTTTATCCGGGCCAAAGGGAGCATCGCCAACCTGCTGCAAGCCGGAAAACCCATTCTCTCGGCCCAGGGCGAGCTCAAACTCCAACGTGCCCGCCACCCGATCCTGGAACAGACCTTGAAGAAAGAAGGCAAGGAAGTGGTTCCCTTGGACCTGCAGTTGGACCCCAACAAACACCTGCTGCTGATCTCCGGACCGAACGCGGGAGGAAAATCCGTCTGTCTGAAGACCGTCGGTCTTCTGCAATACATGCTCCAATGGGGATTTGCAGTAACAGCCTCTGAGACCTCCGAATTTCCGGTCTTTGACCACATCTTCATCGATATCGGGGACGACCAGTCCATCGAAAACGACTTGAGTACCTACAGCTCCCACCTGACCCACATGAAAGAGGTGCTGGAGTTGGCCAATGACCGCAGCCTGGTCCTGATCGACGAATTCGGATCCGGCACCGAGCCGGCGGCCGGGGGTGCCATTGCCGAAGAAATCCTCCATACTCTGGAGGAAAGAGGCACTTACGGAGTCATCACCACCCACTACACCAACCTGAAACTCTATGCCGGCAACAGCCAGGGCGTCATCAACGGAGCCATGCAATTTGACACCCAGAAGATTGCTCCGCTCTTCAAGTTGGAAATCGGTCTGCCGGGCAATTCCTTCGCTTTTGAACTGGCCCGGAAAATCGGTCTGCCGGAGGCCATCATTCACGGAGCAGAAGAGCGAGCCGGCAATGAATTTGTCAACATCGAACGCAACCTGCGCCGCATCGCCCGCAGCAAGCGCCAGCTCGAAGAAAAACTCGTACGGATCCGTCACACCGACAAGACCCTCGAATCCATCACCGACAAATACCAGAAAGAACTCGACGAAATCCAGCACCTGCGTAAGGAGATCCTGAACCAAGCCCGCAGCGAAGCCAAACAACTGCTGGAAGAGGCCAACCGCAAGATTGAGGGCACCATCCGTGAAATCAAGGAAGCCCAAGCCGAGAAAGAACAGACCCGCCAGGCCCGCCGCGACCTGAACCAGTTTACTGAAGCCCTGCAGGCTCCCGAATCCACAGAAGCGGACCTGATGATCCAACGCAAGATCGAAAAGATCCTGGCACAAAAAGAACGCAAAGCCCAACGCAAGGCCCAGCGCGAAAAGCAACAGGCCCAACAACAGGAACTACAGCCCTCACAAGCTCCTGTTGAAGAAAAAGTGCTTCAGGTGGGCAGCAAGGTCCGCATCACGGGCACCGGTCTGATCGGAGAAGTGGTCCAGATCTCCGGCAAGCAACTCTCCATCAATGTCGGCCAGCTGACCACACGCGTCCAGCGGGAGAAGATCGAACTGATCTCCGCCAACGAATACCGGCAGACCATCCGGACCGTCGCCCCGCCCAAAAGCACCTACAACAACTCTTCCCTTTCCGAACGCCGGCTGAACTTCACCCCCAACATTGACATACGGGGCCAGCGGCTGGACGAAGCCATCCCGACCGTTACACGCTTTATTGACGATGCCATCATGGTCGGGGTTTCCGAAGTCCGTATCCTCCACGGAAAAGGAAACGGCATCCTGAAAGAAGAAATCCGAAAATACTTGAAGATCACCCCTGGCGTCCGTTCGTTTGCAGACGAACACATTGAGCACGGAGGCTCCGGCATCACCGTGGTCCGCCTGGATTAAATGTTTGACAACCCATGAAAAGAAAGTACCTGTTTCTGTCCTTGATGGCGCTGGCCCTGACCGCTTGTAACGCCTCCAAAGAAGACCCCGAGACTGTAGTCGGCCACTTTCTGGACGCCTACCTGACCATTGACTACCAGAAAGCCGCCGGCTACTGCGACGCAGACGCCGCTGCCTTCCTGCTGGACAGCGTGGAAGAATTCGACAACCTCCCGGAAGAAATCCGCACCGAGATGCGCAACCAGGCTCAAGCCATCACCCCCTCCATCCTTGGAGTGCAGCAGTTGGGCCGCGACAGCGTAAAGGTCCAATACTGCCTGCGGCTGGATTCACTCCACCACGCGGACGGACAGATGATCCTGACCCGCAACGAAGACAAAACCTGGTTGATCCAAAGCTGGTAATCCCCTTTGACCGTCATGCAACTTTTTGACACCCACACCCATTCCTGCTTTTCGGCCGACAGCAGGATGGAACTGCAAGCCGCCATCAACCAGGCCAAAGCCCGTTCCCTGGCCGGCATTGTATTCACAGAACATTTTGATTTTGACGTACCGGAAGGCATCACCGCCTTTGAATTCGATCCGGAACAGCAGCAACAAGCCATCCGGTCGCTCTGCCAGCACGAAGACCCGCAACTGACCGTTCTAGCCGGGATTGAAGTCGGTCTGCAACCCGGCTCGGTCCAAAAGATCAAAAACCTGCTTGAAGGGCATCACTTTGACCAGATCATCGCCTCGGTCCATTTTGTGGATGGGAAAGACCCGTACCACGGGGAATACTATGTCGGTCTGTCGCCCAAAGAAGCCTATGGACGTTACCTGGAAGTGATGTATGAATGCATCACCCTGATGCCGGATTTTGACATTCTGGGGCACTACGACTACATCGCCCGTTATTCTCCCTATCCCGATTCCATCTGCTACAAAGATTACGCAGATGTACTGGACAGCATCTTGCGGCTGCTGGTTGAAAGGGGGCAGACCCTGGAACTGAACACCAAGACCTACCGGATCAAGCCCGATGGAAATCCTCTCCCTGACCCGGCCATCTACCGCAGGTTCAAAGAATTAGGAGGAGAAGCCCTCAGCTTCGGATCGGATGCCCACAAGATTGGACACATCGGCTTCCACTTTGAGGAGTACCACCAATGGGTCAAGGACCTGGGCTTTCGCTACAGCATCCATTACCGGGACCGAAAACCGGTCTTGCTGCCCTTATAGAAAAAATTCTTCGTAAGCGTTATTCTTCCTGATTTCGGCGCATACGCTCCTGTTCCCGTTGACGACGACGTTCCTCACGGGATTTTTTCTTGTCGGATTTCTTCTGGCCGGAATCAATCAGGTATTTTTCCCATTGTTCCGGAGTGAAGATCCGTTGATAAGCCGTCTCGATCTGTTTTTTCCAACGGTCCTGCACGATGCGGTAACTGCTCATTTCCTGCATGCCGTCGCGGTGCATCTGTTCGATCTCATCCATCATGGCCTGCATATCGTGCTGCAGGATGGAATCCACATAAAACACCTGGTGGAACTCCAGATTGAGCAACTTCTCCAGACGGGCGGCTTCCTTCTCGGCCATTTCCGAGGGTGTCGGCGGTTTCTGCGGTTGCTGTGCTTGCATTTCAGGGCTCACCAGAGCCATGCCCATCAGAAGGGCAAACAAAGGACAGATCCAGGTCTTCATGCGTTCTTCAGTTGATTCATTGGTTGGTTTGGAAAATAATGCTATCTTTGTCGTTATACATAGCAATTTTTTATTGGACAAAATTACAAATTATCACATTTACTTTATGAGAAAATTTTTCTTTTCTGCACTCTGCCTGGCAGCGGCCCTGTTCGGTGCCCAGCCTCTGGATGCCTGCAGCAACGTACTGATCACCAAAGGTGCCTCCAAAGACGGCTCCGTCATGGTAACCTATTCAGCTGACTCACACCAGCTCTACGGCGAATTGTATTTCAGTCCTGCGATGGTCTATCCCCGCGGCACCATGTTGAAAATCTACGAATGGGATTCAGGTCGTTACCTGGGTGAAATCGCCCAAGTGGAACGCACCTACCAGACCGTAGGCAACATGAACGAACACCAGCTGATGATTACCGAAACGACCTGGGGCGGACGTCCCGAACTGGTGGACGAAACCGGTATCGTGGATTACGGTTCCCTGATCTACATTACCCTGCAACGTGCCAAGACAGCCCGCGAAGCCATCGAAATCATGACTGAACTGGTGGCTGAATACGGCTATGCTTCCTCCGGAGAAAGCTTCTCCATTGCCGACAAGGACGAAGTATGGATCCTCGAAATGATTGGAAAAGGCACCAAGATGGTCAACGGAAAGAACGTCAACAAAGGAGCTGTATGGGTAGCTGCCCGCATTCCGGACGGATACATTTCTGCTCATGCCAACCATGCCCGTATCCACAAATTCCCCTTGAAAGACAAAGAAAACTGGCTCTATTCCAAGGATGTGATTTCGTTCGCACGTGAAATGGGTTACTTCTCCGGCAAAGACGAAGATTTCAGCTTCACCGAAGCTTATGCTCCCGTTGACTTCAGCGCACTGCGTGGTTGCGAAGGCCGCGTATGGTCTGCTTTCAACATCCTGGGCAAAGGCATGATCGGAGACAAGAAAGCGGAAGAATACCTGGATTATGCCATGGGCTTCAATGCAAAGAACAAAATGCCCTTGTACTTCAAACCCGCTGAAAAAGTATCCATGAAAGAAGTGGCTGACGTTATGCGTGACCACTACGAAAACACCCCGATGGACATGACCCAAGACATCGGAGCAGGCGGACACCACAACCCCTACCGCTGGAGACCGATGACCTATGAATACGAAGGCGAAACCTACTGGAACGAACGTGCAATCGCTACCCAACAAACCGGTTTCTGGATCCTCTGCCAAGCCCGTCCCTGGTTGCCGGATGAAATCGGCGGCGTACTTTGGTTCGGTGTGGATGACGCAGCAACCTCATGCCTCACCCCGATTTACACCAGCATCACTCAAGTTCCCGAATGCATCCGCGTAGGCAACGGCAGCATGTTGGAATACTCCGACTCAGCCGCATTCTGGCTCTTCAACCGCGTTACCCACTTCGCTTACCTGATGTATGACCGCGTGGCTCCTGTGATTCAGGCAGCAGCGACTGCACACGAACTGGGCTGCGAAGCCGAGCTTCCGACCATCGATGAAAAAGCGTTGTACCTGGCTCAACACGGTGGAGACGTACGCGGTCTGCTGACCGAATACTCAACCCGGAAAGCCAACGACATGATGAACACCTGGAGAGAACTCGACCGTTTCCTGTTGGTGAAATACATGGACGGTAACGTGAAGAAACAAGACGAAAACGGACGCTTCCTGGGCAATGGCCATACCCAACGAATTCCGGCATCACCCGACCAACCCGGCTACAGCCAAAAATGGAAAGAAGCCGTGGCCAAAGATGCTGCTGAAACCCTGAAAGTTCCGAATATTCAGTACTAGAACCTGGTCCTTCCGAGATGAAAAAAGCATGAGTGGAAAAACCCGCTCATGCTTTTTTTGAGTTTACTCCGGTCCACTTAGCCAACCAGCCAGACCATAACGTGATCGTCAATCATTTCATATTCCAAATCGAATTCTTCCTCTTCACCGTCTTTGTGGATGAAGACAGCTTCCAATTCCCCGGCACCACGGGGACGGAAACGGTCCAATTCGATCTGCTCGGCAAAATCCACCCCACTTTGAGCCATTCTTTTGAATATCGCCTCCTTGGCGCACCAGTAGATGGCCAATTGCAGGTTGTGGTTCTTGTCGGAAAGATCCTCGATCTCATCTTCTGAAAGTGCCTTTTTTTCGACGGCAGAAAAATCGCGTCTGACACATTCAATATCGATTCCCACATCCTCTTCCGGGTGGGTAATGATGGCGACAAAACGCTGCGTGTGGGAAATGCTGATCTGCACCAGGTTGTTCGGAATAAAGGGTTGTCCGTTGTCGTGGTGGCTCAAATAGACCTTCTCGGGAAAGATCTCGTTGAGCAAAGCCCTCACGGCCAGTTTTTCCTTACGCCGGGTTTCGCTACGCAAGAGCAACAACTCCTCATATTCATCATTGGGAATCGGATGGCAAAGGTCCCTTAACTGGTCCTCGGTCTCGGTTATTTCCCAAATATAAATATTGGCACCGTTATCTAATTGCTTTTTGGTATATAGTCCCATTCCTCACACGCTATCTAAGGTGATCCTTATCCATTGACCTTTTTGTAATCTTCCAGGAATTTCTTCAGTCCCACATCGGTCAAGGGGTGATTCAACAGACCTTTAATGGCTGCGAGCGGACAAGTAGCCACGTCAGCACCGGCCTCAACACAATCAATGATGTGCATGGTATGACGGATGGAAGCTGCCAGCACTTGAGTCTGGAAACCGTAGTAATTGTACATGGCTACGATTTTACGGATCAGTTCAACTCCATCGTGACATACATCGTCCAGACGGCCTACAAAGGGAGAAACATAAGTTGCTCCTGCTTTTGCTGCCAACAACGCCTGACCAACAGAGAAGACCAGCGTACAGTTGGTTCGGATGCCTTTTTCGGAGAAATACTTCACGGCTTTGATACCCTCTGCAGTACAAGGCAGTTTTACAACAATGTGTTCATTCAGGGCTGCCAGCGCTTCACCTTCACGAACCATACCTTCAAAATCGGTAGCAATCACTTCTGCGCTCACATCTCCATTGACAATATTGCAGATGTCAATGTAATGCTGATGTTGGTTTTCGGTTCCTTTGATGCCTTCTTTTGCCATCAAGGAGGGATTAGTGGTTACACCATCCAAAACGCCCAATGCATAGGCTTCACGAATTTGGTCCAAATTGGCCGTGTCAATAAAAAATTTCATATCTGAGTTATAAGGTTTATAAAACTTCAACACCATTCAAGTCAATCAACACCAACTGGTAGGTTGAATTGTACTTGGTCATGATACCGGTCAGGTTGCACAATGAGCCCACAGCCGGCACAGGGGCCGTCGCAAAATCCGCATAGCCGCTGCTGCGCACAACGACTTTCTTGCCCCCCAGATCAAAATTCTGGTTGCCGGAAGCAGCCTCGATACCGTTCTCCGCATCCTCGGCCACCGCCCAGGTCATCAGGCCATCATCGCCCCCCGTATAACGGGCTTGCTGAAGGGTGACCAGCACGCCCAGCACATTGTCATTGATCTCACTGGCCTGGGTAATCACCTGCGGGTCACAAGGGGCACCTACCCCACCCTTGAAGATTGTCCGGTCAATGAGGGTCTGTGCATCAATGTACGAGGTCTCGTAACGTTCCTCGGTAGAGACCGCGCCCAACTGTACCATGCCGCCATAAGCGCCCAGACACAAGTATTTGGGCTTGATAAAAATCTGCATACCCTCCGGATAATCGTTGTACAGACCGGTCTTGCCGATCTTGACCTCGATGCCTCCCGTTTCATCCTGAATATAGAAAGAACGGTAGAAATTCCCGGAAACATCGCTGCTGTTCACAATGCCCGTAATGACCAGGGTATCGTTGGTAATCTCCACCGGGGACCCGGCATAGAGGCGTTTGAATTCCTGGATCGTCATGTTGGGTTCGAGCATAGCAGCTCCATCAGGTTCGGGTGCATCCCAATCCTGACATGCAGTCATCAGAGCGGACAGCATCACCAACGGAATAAGAAAATATTTTTTCATAACGTTTCGTCTCCTGCTTTAGAATCTGAAATAAACATTCACCATGTAGGTCAAGCCAAACATGTAAAAATACTTGGAATCAAAGGCCGTATAATTAATGACATTACCGGCGGCATCCTTGTTGGCGGTCAGACGCATCTGCTCAAAACCACCGGTTCGGAAATCCGTATTGTTGAGGATGTTCTTGATATCCACACTCACACCCAAGTTGTATTTGCGCTGGATGTACCAGGACTTCCCGATGTTGGCATTCACCACAAAACCGGGATTGAGGCGTTCCTGATCCGTCATCTGACGCATCTGGGCATAGCCCTCGGGGGTCTTGAGATCAAAACCGACATTGGCGTAGTCGGTTCTGCGCAACGGGTTCATGGACAAGAACATACCATCAAAATAGCTCACATCGATGCTGGCGAACAAATAATCCTCCGAACGGTAATGCAACCCGACATTGGTCGCTAGTTGCGGAGTACTCGGCACCTTATAACCTTCCCAATAGACCTTCGCATTCTCCAACACAATGGCTTCGCTGTTGTCGATGGTCTGGGTCACAAAAGGCGTGGAGGTATAAATATAATTGCCATAAGAGAGGGCTCCCTGCAAGGAGAAACTGTGGTTGAGCGGAACCTTCATCCCAAGTTCCATCCCGATATTGCGCTGGTCAATTCCACTCATGGCAAAATTGGTATAAGCCCGTTGGATATCATCATAGAAACTGATCAGGTCCGTCTGATCTTTGATATCGGTATAGAACAACGAAGCCCGCAGCGCGAAATCGCCAACCTTCAACGAGTAGTTCAAATCGGCGCTGAAGGTTTTCTCTGTGGTCAGGTGGGGCACCAAACTGTTGCGGGTACGGGGAGAAAGGAAAGATTCCTGGAAGTAAGGAGCCGCTTGTACATAGCCGATATTGGCATACAGCAGGTTCTGTCCTTCAAATTTATAATTCATCCCCAACTTGGCGGTATACGTGAAGAAACCTTGTTTTTGGGAATTGCCGAACGAGTTGTCCGGGAACAATCCCTTGCGGTAAAGGCCTTCGCGCCAGAAAGTCTGGTAACCGGCCTCCGCAGCCAAAGTTGCTTCAAAACGACCGATGTTGGTATTGGCTATCATCCAGCCACGATGTGCCCGGACGTGGGCATAATAATCGTACCCGTACTTTTCTCCGGCTTTTACCTGACGGTTCGGATGGTTGAGGTCGTTCTGGATCTGATCGCCGGAAGGTCCGAAGTCACGTTCGGCAAACTGGTCCACATCCAACCAGTATTCTCCCCCCAGCAGGTCCTTGACGATCTTGTAATATTCCGTCTTGTTCCAACGGTAATTGTAGCCCAGATTGAGTTTCAACAAGGGACCGAAGGTTTTGGTAAACTGAACATTGGCATTCAAGTCATCTTGATCCGTATGGGCTTCTTCCACGATGTATTTGGCCCGGTCACCGCTGTTGCGGTTGACTTGATAGAGACGTTCCCAATTGATGTGACGGATGTTGTCATCGGTCATCCAACCTTCACGGACCCAGGCAGCTTTCACCGGATCATCTTCGAAATAACTCGGCAG
>CALCYB010000014.1 GCA_937906485.1 uncultured Rikenellaceae bacterium | reverse complement strand
ACATCGAAAACGGTTTCGCTCTTCCTTCTGTAGAAGAATTTGAAAAGAAGATCACCCCGCGCACAAAAGGGATCCTGCTCTGCAACCCGGGCAACCCGACCGGCGTACTCTACACCCGTGAAGCCATTGAACAGTTGGGAGCACTGGCCAAGAAACACGGTCTCTACATCTATTCAGATGAAGTATACCGTGAATTCTGCTACACCGACGAACCCCACTATTCCTGCATGCACCTGGAAGGTCTGGAAGACAACGTAATCCTGATTGACTCCGTTTCCAAACGCTACTCGCTGTGCGGTGTACGCATCGGAGCCATCGTATCACGCAACAAAGCAGTCATGGCTGCCGTAATGAAATTTGCCCAAGCACGTCTGTGCTCTCCCCAGTACGGTCAAATCGCAGGTGAAGCAGCGCTGAAAACTCCCCAATCCTATTTTGACAAAGTGCGTCAAGAATACATGCACCGCCGCGATGTGCTGGTATCTGAACTCAAGAAAATGGACGGTGTGATCTGCCCGAACCCGATGGGTGCGTTCTATGCCGTCGTCCAATTGCCGATTGACAATGCCGACAAATTTGCACAATGGCTGCTGGAAGACTTCTCCTACGAAGGACAAACCGTGATGGTGGCACCTGCGGCCGGATTCTACGCAACCCCGGACACCGGTCTGAACCAAGTACGTATTGCTTATGTACTCAAGGAAGAAGACCTGCGCAACGCCCTCAAATGCCTTGCTGAAGCCTTGAAAGTGTACCCGGGCCGAACCAAGTAGTCCTTACATCAACTGGGAGATCCGGAGCACCAGCACCGAACCCACCAGCAAGATCACCAATAGCCGTCCCTCATGATCCGAGCACCTGTCATGCAGGTAGTCGAAGATGATGAGGGACGTTGGTATTAAAGGCAACAGCTGCCAGCAATTCAAAAAAGACGACTCGAAAATCATCACCAGCACCCCCGTCAGAACAGCCGCATAAAGCACGGCCAGAACCGCTTGCCACTGCACAGGACGAAGCAGTGCCCGCTCCTTACGGAACAGATAAAGAACCGCCAGAGCCGCAATCAAGACCAACAGCACCAGCACGATCCATTGGAGCAGCGACATGGAAAACCACTGTTGCTTGACGGCTATCAGGGCAGAAAAGACACCACCCGCCCAACTCATCGGATCCTGATCCGATACCAGGTAATTCCAGGAAAAATGATACAGCCAGGGAAGCAGCATCCCGGTCAGCACATAGAGAAACTGCTTGCCGTGCAGCACCAACAAAGGTAGCACCAACCACTGCAGATAAGGTACCGCTACAGCACCTGCGGACAAACAGAATACCGCCAGAAACAAATCCGACAACCGTTTCTCTCGCGTCAAAAAACGCAAATAATACACACTCGCAGCACAAAGTGCCAATCCTGCCAGGTGGTACAGACTGAAATACAACACATCCGGATTGACCAAGGCAATCATGACAAACAGACAAGGCAGTATCAGCATGTACCCCCGTATGGTCCGGTATTGGTTACGGATCAACGGAAGCATGGCGGCTATGCAGACCAAGGCCAGGCACCCCAAGGCCAGGTCAGCCCACTGTACCCCCAAAAGCCCATGAGCCATTTCCGGCGGATAGAGCACGTCCAACCCCAACAGCACCAGCAAGGGAAAGATCAGGGACAGTAACAGGCCCAATCCTCCAGCATTCCGTTTACCGCAAGTCATTGCCAATATCACGACGGCAGTATGCTCCGTCAAAAGAAATACCGTTCACCAGACGATAGGCCCGCTCCCGGGCTTGATCCAAATCATCCGCCTGTACCGAGCAGGACAGGACCCGTCCTCCCTGGGTTACCAACTGACCGTCCTGAATGGCAGTACCGGCATGGAATACCACACCTTCCTCCACGTGTTCAGGAATGCCTCGGATGACAAATCCTTTTTGATAGGCTTCCGGATACCCTCCCGAAACCATAATGACAGACAAGGCCATACGGGGATCCACCTGAATGGTTTCCTGATCCAAGGTTCCGGCGGCAGTTGCAATCAGGTGTCCCAGGAAGTCACTTTGGATACGCAGCATCACCGACTCGGTCTCCGGGTCGCCCATCCGTACGTTGTATTCAATCACATAAGGACCTCCATCACAATTCATCAGACCGATGAAAATAAAACCTTTGTAGGGTATTCCGTCCTTTTTCAATCCTTCGACAGTCGGCCGGATGATCCGCTCTTCCACCCGCTTCATAAAATCAGCATCTGCAAAGGCTACCGGAGAAACAGAACCCATACCACCGGTATTCAATCCCGTATCCCCTTCCCCAATCCGTTTGTAATCCTTGGCTTCGGGCAGAATCAGGTAATGGTCTCCATCGGTCAGCACAAAAACAGAAGCCTCAATGCCGCAGAGGAATTCTTCAATCACCACCCGGTTTCCGGCAGCCCCGAACTTACCCGAAAACATGGCCTGCAATTCCTCGCACGCCTGCTGATAATCCTCCAGAATCAGCACCCCTTTTCCTGCAGCAAGACCATCCGCCTTGAGTACATACGGAGGACGGAGTGTGGTCAGGAAGGCTTTGGCCGCCTCCAGATCTGCGGCACCGAAAGAACGGTAAGCCGCTGTCGGAACCCCATGACGCTGCATGAATGCTTTGGCAAATTCCTTACTGCCCTCCAGGCGGGCACCTGCTGTTCCAGGACCGACAATCCCAACCTGTGCCAGCTCCGGGTCCTGTTCCACCTGATCGCGGATTCCCTTGACCAGCGGTTCTTCCGGACCGACCACCAGCAATTCTACCTGATGATCCAGCAAGGCTTTTCGGACCGTCTGAAAATCAGCAGGATTACCGGGAAGGTTAATCGCCACCTGCGCGGGGCCGGGATTACCGGGAAGACAATATAATGGATCCAATTGCGGGCTTTGTGCTATTTTCCAAGCCAAGGCGTGTTCACGGCCGCCCGAACCTAACAGAAGAACATTCATAGTATGATGGGTTTACAAATTAATCCTTTTTTATATATGGCATCCAGAACTTTCGGCAAAGCGTACTTCATGTTCCGCTCACATTTTACCGAATCGTGGAACATCACTATGGCTCCGGGTTCCAGGTAAGGCAGCACGTTGGCCGCACATTGTTGCGGACTCAAGTTCCGGTTGTAATCCCGGCTGAGCACACTCCACATGATGGTGTAGAAATGTTCATTGATCAGACGGGCCTGGGTCGGTGTGATCCGCGCATAGGGCGCACGGAACAGGTTGGTGTTGATCAAACCGTTGGCCAGATTGATGTCCCGGATGTACGTATCACTGTCCATCCCCCAACCTTTGACATGGCTGTAGGAATGATTGCCTACCTGGTGCCCCCGGGCTTTCACTTCCTGGAACAAGGCCGGAAACAGTTCCACGTTCTTTCCGATGCAGAAGAACGTAGCCTGAGCGCCATATTCATACAAACGATCCAACACCCAAGGTGTTACCTCGGGGCTGGGACCATCATCAAAGGTCAGGAATATGCCATCTTTTTCATCCGGAAAATTCCAGATGAACGAAGGGTACATTTTTTGGATGAATCTTGGCGGCCTAAACTGCATTTCGGATGATTTCAGTTAGCAAAAATAATAATAAGTTTCTAACTTTGCATATACAAAGTGTATTCAGACACCTATGCGCAAAAGACGATTCATTGCATTTCTCTCCTGCTGCCTGCTATGGGCCTGCTCTCCAGAAGATGTCATCCCGGAGAAGGTCATGGCAAAGATTTATCGGGACATCTACCTTACCGACCAATACATCAACACCGACCTGAAAACCAAACAGGCTGCAGACACCCTCAATGTCTATGCCTCCATCTGCGCAAAATACGGTTACACGACCGATGACTTTGTCCGGTCCGTGGATTACTACCTCCAGTCACCGGCCGACTTTGCCGACATCCTCAAACCGGCCTATGCCGAACTGAAGAAAAAGGAAAACGAACTGGAAAAAGAAATTGCCCGACTGGACAACCTCAACGTCCGCTGGACCCTGCTGGACACCCTTCCCAAAATGGCCGACCGCCGCATCCTCGGCAACGGTTATTACCGGGCACTCTACCAGCTGTTCTACCATCCGGACACGCTGGTTTACCT
>CALCYB010000013.1 GCA_937906485.1 uncultured Rikenellaceae bacterium | reverse complement strand
CGGAAGAATATCTGTAACATGTGGTTCTCCTTGAGTAATGGTACCTGTCTTATCCAAAGCTACTATTTCTACTTTTCCGGTTTCTTCCAGGCGTTCCACTAACTCCAACTGCTGATTGTACAACTGGTTGCGGCGACGTATGGCTTCGCGCAGGGCGGGATAGCGTCCATAGACAACAGGGGGAATCCAGGAGGGTTTGTCCGGTTTTCGGTATCCTTTGTTGCGCGTCAGAACGACCAGGTTCTGATCAAAACCAAGCATTTGCGCGCGTTCCAACGGAATGGAATCCACGATCCCCCCATCCAACATGGGTTCTCCATCGACATACGCAATCGGACAGACAAATGGCAGACTACTGGATGCCTTCACGATAGCAATGATCCGAGAAGGATCCTGTTTTTCTTCGTAATAGCAGGCCTTACCCGTTCGACAACTGGTGGTCACCATTTCAAACCGCTCCTCACAGGCGGCATAGGCAGCATAGTCGTATGGGATGATTTGATTGGGAAAAATATCAAAAAGCAGGTCAAAATCCATGATGTTGCCCTTGGTCAGCAAATATTGATAACGGATGTACCGGTATTTTTCCAACAGGTCAATGTTGCTGAAACGGGCTCGTCCCCGCTGACGGGACAGGAATGATAATCCGTTACAGGCACCGGCACTTACTCCGATGGTATAAGGGAAACGGATGCCCCGGTCCATAAAATTATCCAGCACACCACAAGTAAACACCCCACGCATCCCCCCTCCTTCCAGTATCAGTCCAGAGCGTCCGGTCAATCGATAGGCATCACTTTGCATAAATCCACGTCTTTTTACCTGCAAATTTAAAACTTTGGACGAAAATGTCTGAAAACTGACGTACCTTTGTCAAAACAAACTATCAGGCAAATGAACAGACGATCGGATCATCCTACCAGGACCATTTACTTTGCTGGCGGCTGCTTCTGGGGCACGCAACATTATTTCAAACAAATCCATGGTGTACACCACACACAAGCCGGTTATGCCAACGGTCAGCTTCCGCAAGGGCAACCGGACTATGCACCCACATATCAGGAAGTCTATACCGACAAGACCGGATTTGTGGAAACAGTGCGGGTGGAATACGATCCCAAACGGGTCAGTCTCCAGCGTCTGACCGAATTGTTCTTCCGCTCCATTGACCCGACCTCCCTCAACCGGCAAGGCAATGACGTTGGTACACGTTACCGGACGGGAATCTATTACCAGAACCCCGACGACTTGTACCTGATTCACTCCGTGTATGAACGGATCCAGGCCTCGACACCGATGCCGCTTGCCGTAGAGGTTCTGCCATTGAGCAGTTATTTTCCTGCCGAAGAGTACCACCAGGATTACCTGGAAAAGAAACCGGACGGCTATTGCCACCTGCCCTTCTCCCTAATGGAAATGGCACATCATGCCAACGAACAACTCCCCCAATTTCATGACATCCAAAACGTTGTATTTGATTTTGGTGGTGTGCTCATTGACCTGAACCGAAACACCTGCATCCAAGCTTTCCATCAGATCGGCTACCCAAAAGCCGAAGAGATGATTGGCATCTACTGCCCGTCCGACACATTTATGGCTTTGGAAGAAGGCAAGATGACCGGAGAAGAACTGGTGGACTTTATCCGCCAGGATTCCGGCAACCCCGAGATTACCTACGAACAAGTGCAAGGTGCATATGTCGCCTTTCTGGAAGCCATGCCCGTCTTCAAGCTAAGGGCCATCAAAGCCCTGCGCAATGCTGGTTTCAAGACCTACGGTCTGTCCAACATCAATGAGTTTGTCATACCCTACATGCGGGATACGCTATTTACCGCAGACGGACTCACGATGAACGATTACTTTGAATACGCCTACCTGAGTTTTGAAGTCAAGGCCCTCAAGCCGGATCCGCTCTTTTTCCATCGGATGATTGCCCACAGCGGCATGAACCCGGCACAGACCTTGTTCATTGACGACAGCGAAAAGAACATCGAGGCTGCCCGGAAACTCGGATTCCAAGTCTATCTGGCCGGACCGAAAGAAGATTTCACGCCGATGCTCTACCAGTTGATTGCCAAACGCACCAACGAACAATAAGGCGTTCCACAGCAAACAACGCACTGCGACAACCCCGCAGCAATTCCCTATCGGTGGGCTTTCCAGCGGGGTGTGATTCCAAGAAAGACCTCAAAATGGATACCCGGCATGGGACGGGACAAGACAGAGAGGTACTCCTCGTCGAACAGGTTGTTGATGGTTCCTTTTAGGGAGAGGTCTGCCCATCGGACAGCAAAGGTTTTCTCCAAAGTGAGGTTGCTCATGAAATAGGTCGGCAACTTTCCGGTCAAGGTCACATCGTTGCTGGACATGGTGTAACGTTCACTGTAATAACACCATTTGTAGAGCAGTGACCAGGTGCGCCATCTTAGGCATCCGGTTATGTTGGAGGAATACTCCGGCACATAGGGCAATTGTTTGCCCACCGATTGGTCTGCAGCGGACATCGGTTCACCCACGTTGATGGATGGTGTCCAGGAAAAAGAAGCATGCAGGTCCAGGGACCAGTCGGGAGTCCACTGCCACTGCGTCTGGAGATCGGCTTCTATCCCGTAGGCATGGACCCGCTTGAGGTTACGGGGAGAGAAAAAACCTTTGACGGTCGGCAACCAGATGATCCAATCGTCAATCCGCGACGAGAACCAGTTGATGGATCCGCTGATGCGGGCTTCCGGTTGCCGCAACGGTTCAAAACTCAATCCCAGGTCATAGGTCCACCCGGATTCCGGACGCAGGTCAGGATTTCCCCCGGGCAGGAAGTACAAGTCATTGAGGGTCGGGAAACGGTAATTCCGGGACAGGGAGGCTTTGGCCAGGAGCTGGATACGGGGCACCAGTACGACATCGGCAAACAGGGCCGGGATCAGGGGTGTAAATTCTTTGCCGTACAACTCTTTACGCAATACGACCGAAAAACCCGTCCGGTCCGTAGGCCGCAATTTGGCAGAAACGGATCCGGACAATTCTACCCTTCCCTGATCATAGCCGACGATGCCTTTATGCCCATCCTGTTTGATCACATTCTTGTCTTCACTCCGTACAAAATGCTGGTGAAGAGCCAGGTCCGCCGTCAGTAATCCTTTCTTTCCCAGGGAATACTCCATATTTCCCTGCCCATAAATGGTGTTGACCTTACTTCTTGAACGGGTCATGTGGGCCATGGTACCATTGCCGACATCACGTTTGTAGTCGTAGGCCATCCAGGTATGGATGTATCCCCCTCGTGCCGACGTTTTCCAGGAGTCCGCCAGGTGATCCCAGGTCATAATGCCCCGAAAGGTCTCTTCGCGTTGACGGTTCTCAAAGTCCTGTTCCTCACCGTAGTCCGTGGTGAGCATGGCCAGTTCCCGGTTGGAATGGATGTACCAGGCATTCAAGCCCAGACGGTCGCCCCGGCGGGTATTGTAGTACATTTCCTGCAACAGGTGCACATCCCGGTAAGCCCCGCTCCGATTTTTCTCCAGGGGATAATATTGGTCAATGATCTGCATCTGCTCATCATAGATGTTCTCTTTTTTGTCATGGTTACGGTACTCATAATCGTTGGGCGACGATGACAAGACCAGGCGTGTGGACGCCTGCCAATGATGGTCGCCGTAAGTAAGCCGCAAAAATTCATCAAAGGTCCGGAACGATCCGATGCCCTGGATGTACTGAAGCCCGAATCCGTCCGCCTGAGCGGGTCGGGTGGACAATTTCACGGCTCCCCCCAACCCTCCTCCGGTCTCATTGACAGAAGAAGTCCCATGGAGCAAGGTCGCATCGTCCACAAAGAACGAGGGGATCATGGAAAAATCGGTCATTCCCAACATCGGGTTGTTGATCCGCATCCCGTTCCAGGTAACCTGGGTATGGGAGGCCGATGTCCCCCGAAAGGCTACCGTGGACAAGGTGGCCCGGCCATAGGTTTTCACAAAAATGGAACTGTTGAAGGTCAGCACATCCGCCATGGACAAGGCAATGTGTTCCTTGAGTTTGATGGAATCCAGGCGTGTCTGCTGCACACCGATCTCCTTCATCGGGCGGTCCGCATAAACGACCGCTTCTTGCAGTTCGATCCCTTTGCGCGTCCAATGATCGGGGTCCACCTGCTCCTGCGCAGACAACGCATCTACCGTCCACAGTCCTTCCATCATTCCCAAACACAGGCAACAGAGGCCCCATAGAATCAACCCATTCGTTTTCATTTCCAACCATTGATTTTCATTTCCAACAAAAAGCCCCGGGGATGATCCCGGCATAAAACTCATCCAACAATTCGCCACTGGAAGAATAACGGTAGATCTTCCCGTGTTGGACATAATCAACCGCATCAGCCACATACACGTCGCCCGTATTCGGATCTACGGTCAACCCATAATAGAGGGTTCCCTTATCCGGGAGCAATGGCCGCACCGGTACCCGG
Organism: uncultured Rikenellaceae bacterium; assembly: GCA_937906485.1. Taxonomy (GTDB): domain Bacteria; phylum Bacteroidota; class Bacteroidia; order Bacteroidales; family UBA932; genus JAGCJX01. The sequence goes on along the minus strand of CALCYB010000013.1, from coordinate 9,477 downwards.
TCCGCTGTCACCTCCATCTCCCAAATATCCCGGTTGATCCAATACAACCGGTCTCCGGTCCCATTGAGCTGCACCTCCGAAGGAGCATCCCCAAACGCGAAGCGAAATTCTTTTTCAATGGTAAAGGTTTCTGCATCAATACGATATAGAGCCGGAGACTCATGACCATAAGGTGAGCCCTCATAGCCCCCGTCCGTGATGGTCCACAATTTATGATGACAATCCATCACCAGGGAGGTCGGCTGAATCCCCACCACCAGTTCGTCCACAACCTGATCCGTGACCGTATCGATTTTCAGAATCCGGTTCTGATAGGACCAGCAATTTACATAGACATACTGTCCGTATTGGACCATTTGTTCGGTCGAACCGCTTTCCATGGTCATACCCGGACATTCAATATAGCCGGTAATGGAATATGTCTTCGGATTGACAATAAAAATGCGGTTGTCCCAAAGTTGGGTGACATACGCCTTCTCATCCGACAGAAAATGAATGTACCGGGGAGAAGTCAGGTTGACAATCCGCCCAACCTCTTTAAAGGTCTGTATATCAATCGCAAAAATAACGTGAGAGTTGTTGACGACCACCCAGCCGATCCCATCCCGGATGACCATACTCTGGGCCACATCCCCCAGCTTCATGGCATTTGAACGGTAGAACACCTCATTTTCGACGATCCGGCTGTCCGGATCATAGTACGAAAGGGTCGCATTTCCATACTGGAAATTGCCTTCATTGATGATGAAGAGCCCTTCTGAGGTGGCCGAAAAATCCTCTTCCAGGCCGTATTCCCATTTCATACAGCCACTCAACGCCCCAGCCACCACCAGCAGGGCCACCAGCATCCAACACCGAAGTCTTTGTTTCATGGATGAAGATCATAACAGCCGGTTATCTCGGTGGAAAGTTCCCCCAACCATCCGCTTTTGGCGTTGACCCCCGTCTGTACCTTAATAAAATCAATGTAAGAGAGTTGAATCGGATTTCCTTCGTAATCAAGGGCATGGGATATCCGGAAAGAGGAATTGCCGAAGTTGTCGGCATACCCCCAATCATAGGCAGGCTGCACCCAATAGGTGCCGTTGCCGGATTCGTCGTAATTCCTGGCCTCCAGGCAGGTGCCGTACAAGGTATACTGATCCTGGTCAATCCACAACGGATAATAGGAATCCTGGTTGTGAAACTGGGCCAGGTAGTCGATTTGACCACTTCCTCCCCGGTTATCCTGCCAGAGAACCGGCATACCGGCACCTTGCGGACGGAAATACGTTACGGCATACTGTTGCTCAGTCGTGGACTTGCCACTCTCAGACCCCTGCAATTCGTACCAGTTGTCATTGGGCAATCCATCCCCGTTTTCGTCCTGCATGACCCAGACCACACCGGGCTCCGAAGATCCTTCAAATGCGTTGCCCAACACGACAAAATCATCTTCGCCGGTATTGTCGATGCTGTGGTCAAAACCCAGCACGATATAACCGCCAAAGCCACCCAAACTGACCCAGATTCCTTCGGCCAGCCTGGCCTGGGCATAGGCTGCAGCCGCTTCGGGTGTCGTTTCTGCACCGGTAAAGCCACCGGTACGGGTTTCATTGATGAATTGCCCCGGAGCAGGTGTATACTCGAACACGCAGGTCCAATCGGCTGACGAGCAGGCATTGGACGGGCGGTAGTAGGCCCCCTCCGGAGGACAAACCGTTACCTGCAGATCCTGATACAATTGGTAGCGGGAAGCTTCCTGTTCCAGGGTGGCCGTCACCCGGACATCGAAAGTACCTTCCTGTTCCATTGCACAGATCCAGGCCGGATCCGAACCGTTCTGCAAGGTGTCCTGGGCCAAGGTCCAGGTATAGGTCACACCCTCGGTATGCGAGACAAAGCTCGGAGCAATACGTATCTTACGGCCACTGGCATAATGATACTCGGTCCGGTCAAAGCTCCAACTCAAGGGCATGTCTTCGGTGCGCAGTACCCGGATCTGGAACGATACCCCGTCAGCACCATCCTCATTGGCCGCCTCAAATTCCAGTCCATAAGTCCCGGTCTGCGCGGCATCAAACTGATAGTCCTTTTCCCGGCTGACCGTGCTTCCATCCAGACGCCAGACAAAGCTCACCGGCAAAGAAGTCTCCTTGACCACCGGTTGGAGGAGCAGCTGACTGCCCACCGCCAAAGTAAATCCACCCTCTGCTCCGGCCAGGGAAACGGTCGGTACCTCCAGCTCCAGGACATCAATCCGAATTTCCTGCTCGTCAGTGCCGTGAACCGTAGAAACCTGTAAGGTCACATAAAACGAACCGACGCACTCTCCGACATACGATAAACTGGGATCAGTTCCCAAGAGTTCTCCCCCTGAAATCCAACGGTAATCGGCCTCCTGGACCGATTCATAAGCAGGTTGGATCAACAAAGTCCGTCCTACCTTCACCGAATAGATGCCGCTGGGAACATCCAGCAGAATCTTCGGTGGAAGCGGTCGGGTGATGACCCCGTCCCGGTTACAGGACAGGGCCGTCATCACAAGACCGACCAGCAGCACAGCCTTAGAAACGTACCGCCACATCATCGAAAGCAAAATAAGCCGGTTGGCTGAATCCGTATCCGTTATCACTGGATCCCAGGATGTTGAATTCCACAGTCAGGACTTCGCCCAATCCGGAAAGATCCCATTTGGTCCACTCAGTAATGATGTGGTCTGGCCCATTGCACAAGAAGAATTCTTCCGTACCGGTCTGTTGTCCGTCTGCATCATAACCGGTTGCCACAACTTTGACCCAGTCGGATTCGCCGATGACCGCAGTCAGGCCGTTACCGTTCATGTAACAGTTGATGGCATAGGCACTGTTGTTGACATACAGGTGATCGATCACCCGCGGCTGTCCGTCTCCAAAGGTCCAACTGGGCAAGTTTTCTGTCCCGTTATAGGGAGAACTGTCCTTGTAACCGAAGTGCATACCGAAATGAGGGCTGCCGTTGTGCCCTCCGGCTCCAGTGGGACCATAGACCGTCTGTTGGTTCTCGTATGTTCCATAGGTCACATAATCGGTCGAAGCATAGTCCGATACGACGTGCCCTCCTCCCCAATAACAATAGGCACCATAGTTATAAGGGAAGGTATGCATCAGGAAGGTATTGTTCTCGTCGTACCAGGTATACGCACAGGACATGAAGTCGCCATAGGCCAGCGGACCGCCGTATTCCGGATCATCAATCAGATCACTCCAGGTCGTAATCTCCACACCGGCATAGTCCAGCCAATAAGGGGCAAACAACGCATCTTCATCCTCAAAGGTCAAGGTACGGAGAACAAAGCCGGGACCACTGCTCACCACCACGTCCATTTTCACAATTACACACTTATTTGATTCGGAAACCAGGTGAAAAGCAATGGTCCCTTCTTGTTCTGCATAGGTATTTTCAGCATCGGGAGCGGTCACGACGAGGGTGCCATCCGCATAGCTCACGCGCCAACCGTCGGGCTTGGCAATGGAATATTCCCAGATGTTTTCTGCCACCACCGAATAACTTCGTTCTTGCTGATAGTCAAAAGATTGAACACCATCCACCCCCTCGATCAGGAAAACAGGAGCGGAAGCGTCATAACGCGAAAGGCACAATTGTGTACCGTCTTCCAACACGATTATCACATAATCCGGATGGGTGTTGTCCACCTGGATACCAACTGATCCGGTCTGTGAGTCACTTCCTTGGGCGACAACGCCTGTACTGACCCAGGTAGTTCCGCCATCCAGGGAGATTTCCCATTCCTTCGTGGTCTCATTGATACGGATCTGGGGCGTGATACCATCCTGGCCCGCTTGTCCGCTGGCACATACCTTTTTGCCATCTACCAGCAACCATTCGCCGTCCAGGGTCCAATAGTAAAGACCATCCGTATCCTGACGCAAAGAAATCACCGGAGCATTGGTCCCGTTTGCCCCATCTTCACCATGGTACAAAGCGATGGAGGAACCGTCCGTAAAATAAAGCACATAACCCTCTTCGGTGGTCACCACCTCGGTGATGCAGAGATTCTGTGCAAGGGCATCGACCAGCTGCCCGAGTGCCGCAAGATTGGTGTTGGTCTGCCGGACTTGTTCTTTAAGATCTTCCAGTTCCTGTTTGACCTGGTTCATTTCATTCCACAGCGCAGTATCATCGTACTGACATGCTGCAAGCCCTCCGGCCATCATGACCATCAAGGCAAGTCTTCCTACTTTTTTCATAACTCGACAATATTTGGTGTTAAAAACTTGCGGTCCCTGCAAGGTACACGACTACCGACACCAAATAATTTGCCGAATGCGGGCGAACCATCGTCCCGTTGATACACAACAACCTATACAACAGCTAAAATTCAGTCCCGATATCTACCCGTATACCTGCAGGTCGAAATCATCATTGCATAGGCAGGTCTTCTGACTTATCTCATTTACCGCGCCTTCCCAGTATGAACCAGTGGCAAAGAGTGCGATAAACCAATTCCTTAACGGAATGAGAATTACAGCAACAGGAATTGTTCCGGATTCGCACCGGATTCCCTTTTCATCCTTCGTGAATCAACCTCACGCCGGACGCCTTATGCACGTACAAAAGTAGAAAGATTCAAACAAAATCCAAAAAATTATTTCTGGCTGCGGCATCTTTTCAGATAAACTTCCAGACCATCAGCCACTTCCTCCATCATCTTCTTGCGGAACTGGGGATCGGCCAACTGTTCTTCATCCCAGAGATTGGAAATGAACAAGGTCTCCACCAGCACACAAGGAAAATCGGTAATGGCACTGAGGGAGAAATTGAAATTGCCGACCAGACCAAAGTTCTGAACGCCTTTGATGGTCAACAGTTCATCCAGGATGGCAGCCGCCAGAGGATGGTAAGGATCGTACCGGTAATAGGTACTGGTTCCTCCCGTGGTCAGGGGATTGCCCCCGGCGTTGCAGTGAATCGAAATGACCAGATCAGCCCGAGCCTGGATCATTTTGTCCTGGCGTTCCCGGATGCTCATTCCCTCGTCCCCTTCGCGGGTCAGGACGACGTTGGCCCCTTCTTTTTCCAGGATCTTTTTCAACTCATAGGCCATGGCCAGGTTCATGTCCTTTTCCAGCAGTCCGCTCAGACCGACAGCCCCATTGCTGTTCGGGCCACCATGTCCGGCATCAATGCCGATGGTCAGGTCCTTGAGCTGCAAGGAAGCCGGCACGTGCCGGATGTCCAGTACCAGGTTGTCCCCCCGATAATCCATGGAGAATCCCCAGCTGGAACGGGTCTTGAGATACACAGTAAAACGCGTCACATCGGTATCTATGCTTTCCACATCGATATGGTCCACGCTTTTGAGTCCTGTTTTATGGGTCAGCCAGTTGGAGTTGCATTGCACACCATACAAGTCCACCACAATCTTGTGGGGATCCACATACTCTTTGACCACATAGGGTTTCTTGCCGCCGACAGCAATGCTGACGCGGTCACATCCACCGGCATTGTACACCGATGCGCTGGAACTCAGCACAACTTGTTGCAACATGAATTCCGCCTCGGGCAGATAACGGCCTACCGGCTCTACCAGGCTTTTGGGGATGTAGGCATGACGGTTCTGGGACAGGCGCACCCGGTAGAGGTTGGCGTTCTCTGCATCCACAAACAATTCCACCCCTTCGGGCAGGTAATTGATCTTGGCCCCACCCAGACGGTCGGTGCCTGCACCATAATTCAAGTAAGCATACTTGAGGGTCTTGACCCGAAGAAAGGACGGGTAGAAAGTTGCCGCTTCCTGGGCAGCCCGTTCCTTGTCCGGATCCACCGGTTTGACCGGCGTCCGGGTGCTGTAAAAGAGATCGAATTCGACGTGATCCGATCCGGAAACCACCTTAACAGTATTGTTTCCCTCACTAAGTTTCAACTCAATCCCCCAAGTACCCGTTTTATGGACTTTTACCGGCGTCCCATTGACCGAAACTCCGGCTGCCGGATCAGCCAGCCCCAGTATCCGGTGTTTGGCCCGGTAAACGGTATCGTCTTGTCCGCGTTTGATTTGTAAAGAAGGATTGACGGTTTGTGCGTTTACCGGTGCGACCGTCAGCACGGCTGCCACTGCCACCAACAGGAGGAAGGAGCAATTGAGTGAATGTTTCATGTTGCAAATTTAGTCAATTATTGGCTATCTTTGCAACGTCAGTTTAGTCAATGGAACCCATGAAAATCTATCGTCTTCTGCTTACCGTCCTGGTGGTAGTCTGTTCAACAGCCCGCCTTTCCGCCCAACAGGGCAAGACCACGTTCAACGATCTACCCCTCGAATTCCGCACGCAAGTGTTCCCGCAATTGGTCAAAGATTGCCAGCAGGTGCTGGATGCCGCCTACATGGCCCAGAACAAACTGGACACCCTCTGGGATGTACCCGGATGGGAAGGTTATCCGGTCGAATTGTACGAATACCATACCGGTGTTGACATCAAGAAAAACGTACGCAAACGCGGACTGGTTTACCTGCTGATGCCCTCCCCCGAAAAACTGGCCACCTGGATCGCAACCACCTGCTGGGAAGTCAAGCACAGTGTTGATACCTGTTACATCAATTGCATCCGGGACTTCATCAAATGGCAGTCTGCCGCCCAGTTTGCCGTAGCAGGAGTCGTTTATGAAGACATGTACACCAAAGGTTTCTACGAACCGTATGTCTTCAAGGACGGAGTGACCGTCTATGTGGCCGATCCCGAGATGATGCCGGCAGACAAACACTGCACCGACCAGCAGCTGGAATACTACCTGCACCTGACCAACGACCAGCTCAAACCCAATACCGGCCGCTATGCCCGCATCTGCAGCACCAACCGCGACCATTATTATGCAGCCGGAGGAACCATTGACGTGGGTGACAACGACGACAACCGGAAGCACGCCTGGCTGGATGTGGTCCGTGACCTGTACCAACAAGCCTGGCATTCGGATTGCAACCCGCTGATGATTGCCTGGGCAATCGGCAGTCCTTATATGGTCAAATAATCCCCACAGGATCCGATAATCCCCAAAAGTCCAACCGCCCATGAAGAAAATCTTTGCCCCACTGGTCTTGCTGCTGATGGTCCTGACGGGCACCATCCGTTGCCGTTCAGGCGTCTGCACAGGACTGGAGGAATACACCCTGCCACTCTATACCCCGGAATACGCTTCCGGGTTTGCCATTTTGGGAGCTGAAGGCCGGCAAAGCACCCTGCTCAAGATCTCCAATCCCTGGCAAGGGGCCAAAGGAGTGGACACCTACCTGCTCATCGCCAGGAACGGGGAAGCCGTCCCTGAAAATTTTCCCGGACAAGTGCTCAGAGGCAATGCGCAACGCATCGTCTGCATGTCCTCCTCCCACATCGCCATGCTGGACGCCATCGGTGCAGTAGAGACCGTGGTCGGCGTATCCGGCAGCCAATTTGTGACCCATCCTTACATCGCCGCGCACCGGGACCGCATCGGGGATGTCGGTTATGACGGCAACATCAATTTTGAACTGCTCCTCTCCCTGGAACCGGACATCGTCCTGCTCTATGGGGTCAACGGCATTTCGACCATGGAAACCAAATTGCGGGAGTTGGGCATTCCCTTCGCCTACATCGGTGAGTACGTCGAGGAAATCCCGCTGGGCAAGACCGAATGGATGATTGCCCTGGCCGAGTTGGTCGGGGAACGGGACAAAGGCATTGCGGCTTTTACCCCCATCCCCATCCGTTATCAACAATTGTCGCAACGCGCCCTTGCTGCCCGGAGTGCCAGGCCCAAGGTCATGATCAACACACCCTATGCTGATTCCTGGTTCATGCCCTCGACCAGCAGTTACATCGCCCGACTGATTGAAGATGCTGGTGGTGATTACCTCTACCGGAACAATACAGACAACGCCTCCAAAGCCATTGATCTGGAAGAAGCGGCCCTGCTGATCAGTGAAGCGGATACCTGGATCCATGTAGAAGGCTGTACTTCATTGGCGGCCTTGAAACAACGTTTTCCCAAATTTGCGGACATGGACTGCGTACGACAAGGAGAGATCTACAACTGTGACAAAAGACGGGTCCCCGGGGGAGGGAACGATTATTGGGAATCCGGCGTCATTCATCCCGATCAGGTCCTGGGTGATCTGGTCAAAATCTTTCACCCGGAGCTGATGGAAGATTGGGAATTCATCTATTACCGAAAACTGGAATAACCCCCAAACTGACCTCGACCGTGAAACTTTCCAAGCATACCCTGATGTTTCTCCTGCTGACGGTACTGACCCTGCTCCTTTTTTTGGCGGACCTGGTCTTTGGCGCCGTTAACCTGCCCATCCGCGATGTCTGGGCGGCCCTGACCGGTGGCGATGTAGCCCCGACCACCGTCAAAATCGTACGGGAAATCCGGCTGACCAAGGCCATTGTAGCCATCTTGACCGGAGTAGCCTTGTCTGTCAGCGGTCTGCAGATGCAGACACTTTTCCGCAACCCGCTTGCCGGCCCTTATGTACTGGGGATCAGTTCCGGTGCCAGCCTCGGTGTAGCGATTTTCATCCTGGGCATGCCGTTGCTGGGCTGGGCAGACAGCCCGTGGATGTCTTCCTTGGGGATTGCCGGAGCCGCATGGATCGGTGCCGCTTTGATTCTGCTCTTCATTGCGTCGGTCAGCAACCGCATCAAAGACATCATGGTCATACTGATTCTGGGGATGATGTTCTCCTCCGGCGTCAGTTCCATCGTCCAGGTCCTCCAGTACCTGAGCAACGAAGAGGCCCTCAAATCCTACGTCATCTGGACAATGGGCTCCCTGGGCGATGTCACCTCCGAGCAGCTCAAACTGCTGGTCCCCGCTGTCGGTATCGGTATGGTCCTGGCCATTTATGTCATCAAACCACTCAACCTCCTGTTGTTGGGGGAACAATATGCCCGCACCATGGGGTTGGATGTGCGCCGCTCCCGCCAATGGATCTTCCTGTCCACCACCCTGCTTGCGGGTACGGTAACCGCCTTCTGCGGGCCCATCGGCTTCATCGGGCTGGCCGTGCCTCACATTGCCCGAGCGCTGTTCCGACAAGCCGACCACCGTATCCTGGTGCCTGGAGCCGCCCTATGCGGAGCGCTGCTCCTGCTCTTGTGCGACATCCTCTCCAAAGGGCTGACCCTGCCCATCAACACCATTACCTCCCTGCTGGGTATACCGATTGTCATCTGGATTGTCATCCGTAACAAAACCATTGCCTGATCCTGCTGCCTTATGATTACCTTGGACAACCTCTCTCTGCGTTATGGCCAACGCGATCTGCTCAGACAGGTCCATACTACTTTCTGTGCTGGTCAGCTCACCGCACTGCTCGGACGCAACGGTTCGGGGAAATCCACCCTGCTGCGTGCCATCTGTGGTCTCAGTGCCCATACCGGTTCCAATCCCTTGGAAGACAAGAGCCAGATCCTCATTCAGGGACAAGCCCTCTCGAAGATCTCGCCCCAACAGCTG
>CALCYB010000012.1 GCA_937906485.1 uncultured Rikenellaceae bacterium | reverse complement strand
GGATCTACAGGGGGCAGCCACCGCTCTTCAGGAGGCTCCAGACGATAAATACGCACCCGCAAACACCCTACGCACATGAAACACATCAGACATACATTCAGTCTCATCCTTGCCCTTACCGCTATCGCCCTGCCCGCAGCCGGACAAGGCATCTACGATGCACTCCGTTTCTCAAAAGTGGAGTATGAGGGCACCGCCAGATCCCTGGCAATGGGTAATGCATTCACCGCTGTGGGCGGTGACCTGGGTGCAGTGGTCTACAACCCGGCAGCCACTGCCATCTACCTGCAGTCCTCCCTGACGATTACCCCTTCACTGAACATCAGCAACGAAACAAGCCGTTTTCTGGATCAGACCTATGCCAACAACCACACCCGTTTCGGCCTTTCCAACTTGGGTTATGTAGCCAACTATGAAACAGGACGCAACCGAGGTCTGATCCGGCTGAATTTCGGCATCGTATCCAACCAGGTCGCCAACTACAACAGCCGGACCTCTGCCTACGGCACCAACCATCAGTCTTCCCTGCTGAGTGCCCTGGCGGTCGGATCACAAGGCTATGATCCCAGTCAGCTGGGCTATAGCGAGACGTTTGACCCCTTCGCCCAAACCCTGATTCCCGCCCCGTACATCCAGGCCTACAACTGTTACCTGACCGACCCGATCTGGGAAGGCGACCAATTTTCCGGAGAATACATCGGTGCCACAGAAATATTTGACAACGACGGCTACATCACCCTGGCCGGACCGGTGGACCAGAGCTACGACCGTATCTCCTCCGGTTACAACAACGACATTGCCTTCTCCCTGGCGGGCAACATTTCCAACACGCTGTTTTTCGGAGTCAATATCAGCATACAGACCCTGTGGTTCCGACAAGACGAATACATCCACGAATACGCCGTGGATCCCGATGACTTCCAGGAAACCGGATTCCGCAACATGAAATACGGTTTCAGCCTGACCTCCTCCGGTATCGGCATCAATGCCCGCGCCGGCGTCATCTGGCTCCCGGTCCAAGGACTCCGCCTGGGGGCCTCCGTGGCCACCCCGACCTGGATGAACCTGCAGGACCAATGGTTCCACTCGATGGACAGCCAGCTTGACCAACGCTATTATTGCGACTCCCCCTCCTACACCTATAATTATAACCTACGCACCCCGCTGCGCTGGAACCTGGGAGCGGCCTATACCTTCGCAGGCCGGGGGATGATCAGTGTGGATTATGAAAAGGTGGATTACAGTGCCATTCAGATGAAGGACATTGCTGATCCCTTTGCTTTCCGCGAAGAAAACGAGTTGATTCAGGAGTCGTTTCTTGCCAGCGATGTGCTGCGGGCAGGCGCCGAGTTGCGAGCCACCGAGCAGCTATCCCTGCGGGCCGGCTACAATTATTACGGCAAAAGCAACCGCGAATTTGATGACAGCCGGCAATACGTCAGTGCCGGTCTGGGCTATGCCGACAACGGCTACTTCATCGATGTGGCTTACCAGCAGCCCCTGAACCGGAACAGTGAGACCTTTACCTTCTACCCGGGTAATTTTCAAGACAGCCCGCAAATCCACAACCAGTACCGCACTTTCCGCATACTGCTTACCTTGGGCGTCCGCTTTTAAAGCCCTGAAGGAGAATTGATTTAGAACAAAAGGTACGAGATGGCGTCCGGTCCCTCGTTTGCCAACAGATCAAGAACAGAAAGATCCGGAACAAAACCCTGCCGTTGGGAGAAAACCTGATAGTAGGGTTTTGTCAGTTTCAGGGACTCGGGAACAGGCTGCTTGGGGTGCAGAACGTCCCTCAGGTCCCACCAGCCTTCCTGCTCAGGATACTCCGTACGGTATTGATCCGTCAAGCGGATTTCCGTTTTCAAGCCCAAGGACTCCGTCAGATGGCGGATCAGGCGGAGGTTCGTCTCAAAAAGGTCCGGCAGTCCCGCCTTCAAGATATCCAGCCATTCATCGATATAATATTCATAAAAAGGGGATGACCGGTAAGCTGCAGTCAAGGCACGTACATGCTGCTGCATCCATGGGCGGGTCATGTCGATTTTTGCCTGGCGGATCCCCATCGGATGCGAGTCGGACTTGGCAACAGGCAACGACAAGGTCAAGGGACCATCGGCAGTAACAATGCGCGTACGGTTACGCCAAGACTGCTTCTGGTAATTTTCACAGGCCTCCAGATAAACGACATCCGCCGCTGCCAAGGCTTTGAACCAGGCAATCGGCGGAAAGTAAGCGACACTCAGAACAGGAATCTGCTTATTCATCCAATCCTTGAGTTCCGGTAGCGGCCCGGATGATGCCGCGTTTGGAGTTCCGGATAAAGTTCAGGATGGTGGTCTTTTCTTCACAATCCGGAATTTCCGTTTCCACTTTGATGCAGGCATCTGAACGGTTCAGACCGCTATGATAGATAATCTGATAAATCTCTTTGATGGTATTGATCTGTTCGATGGTAAAACCACGACGGCGCAGACCGATGATGTTGATGCCGACATAGGACAACGGACGGTGTCCGGCCAATGCATAGGGAGGCACATCCTTGGCGACCATCGAACCTCCACCAATCATCACGTGCGCACCGATCCGCGAGAACTGGTGTACCGCGGAGGCTCCACCGATAATGGCATGGTCATCAATTTCTGTTTCTCCGGCAATCCCCACATAACTGGTCAGGATGACATTGTCATGGATCACACAGTCATGGGCTACGTGGGCATAGGACATAATCAGACAGTTGTTGCCAACGACTGTCTTGCTTTTGCCGCTTGCTGCAGTTCCCCGGTTGATGGTAGCACACTCCCGGATGGTAGTGTTGTCTCCAATTTCCACATAGGAAACCTCACCGGCATATTTCAAGTCTTGCGGAATGGCACCAACTACGGCACCCGGAAATATCTTGCAGTTCTTACCGATCTTCACATAGTCCAGAATGGTCACATTCGGACCAATCCAGGTTCCTTCACCAATCTCCACGTTTTCTGCAATATAAGTGAAAGGACCGATTTCCACGCCTTCTGCTATTTTAGCGTTGGGATGTACGGCTAAGTAATTCATATCTGATTCGTTTAGCTATTTCTGTATTAATTTTATGACCGGACTTGACGGCTTTGACATGGGCATGAAAACGGCATCCCACCAAGGAGAAGTCCCCCATGATGTCCATCAGTTTGTGACGCACACATTCGTTCGGAAAACGCAGGACCACATTGTCCAGGTATCCGGCGGGTGTACGGGTAAGATGCTGTACATTGAACAGATCGGCCATGCGGTCCAATTCCTCCTGCGGCACCGGATTTTCCACGATCACCAGCGCATTTTCCACATCACCGCCCTTGATCAGGTTGTTCTTCACCAGGAATTCGAGCTCGTGGAAAAAGACAAAGGTCCGGCAAGGAGCAAATTCATTGGCAAAATCATCGCCCATCTTGAATTGGGCATGCTGAACTCCCAACACCTTGGACTGATAATCAACGGTCAGTTCAATCGAAAAGTCATCGGCCGGGATGATTTCCAGTTCCGCACCGGTCTGCTCGTCCCGCACATGAATCGGATGTTCCAGTTTATGCCATACACGGGGCGCAGTCTGCTCCTGAAGTCCGTCCGGCAAAATGGCGGATACATAAGGCGCGGAACTTCCGTCCAGAATGGGCACCTCCAGGTTATCCAAGGCAATGACCGCATTGTCTATGCCCAAGCCCCAACAAGTAGCCAGAATATGTTCAATGGTAGAAACGCGGATTTCCCCTTTTTCCAAGGTTGTTCCACGCTGCGTCTGAGTCACGTAATCGGCAACCGCCTCAATATACGCATCCGATCCGAGGTCCGTTCTCAAAAAACGGATTCCGGTATTCTCGGGGGCCGGCAACAAGGACATCTTCACGTGCCGTCCGGAGTGCAAACCTTTTCCTTCAAAATCATACCTCCTGCGTAAGGTCTTCTGATTCTCCTGCATATAAAATTTTAATTATTTATAGGGTCGCTTATATCAATTTACAAATCAAGACGCGAATATAACTATTTTTTACTATTTTTTACCTAAATTCTTAAAAACTGCATAACTCCGCATGTAAGTTTTCAGGTCAAAGGCCGGAGAACCCATCTGGGCCGTACCCGGTTGCCTGATGTTTCCGATCACTCCGGCCTGTGCTCCGAGGCTGGTTTTGTCCGCTATGGTCAGGTGACCGGCAATGCCGACCTGCCCGCCAAACATGCAGTTGCTGCCCACCTTGGTCGAACCGGCAATGCCCGATTGGGCTGCAATCACCGTATTGCTGCCGATAACCACATTATGGGCCACCTGCACCAGATTATCCAGTTTCACACCGGATTCGATCAGGGTTTCTCCCATCGTCGCACGGTCAATCACAGTATTCGCACCAATTTCACAATCGTCCCCAACAACTACAATGCCAGTCTGAGGGATTTTCTTGTAACTACCATCTTCGGTCGGCGCGAAACCGAAACCGTCCGAACCGATAACGGCATTGGCATGGACAATCACGTTGTTTCCGATTTTGCAATCCGGGTAAATCCGCACACCGGGATACAGGATGCAGTTCTCTCCGATTTCCACACGGTCTCCCACATAGCAGGAGGGATGGATCTGGGTATTGCGGCCAATCTTGGCACGCTTGCCCACCCAGGCAAATTCCCCGATATAGCATCCTTTGCCGATACGGGCCGATATACTGACCTGATTGAACCGCAGGCGCCAGCCTCTACGCCGCGATGATTTCATCGCATTGAGCAGCCCCAACAGGGATGCCACGGCCTCGTAGGCGTTTTCCACCCGCACCAGGGTTGCCTGGACAGGGTGTTGCAACTGAAAATCATTGTTGAGCAAAATCACGCTGGCCTGGCAGGTATAGACGTATTTCTCGTACTTGGGATTGGCCAGGAAACAGACATCCCCGGACCTGCCTTGCTCGATCTTCGCTACTCGTCTGACTTTAACATCCGGATCTCCAATCACTTGCCCACCCACATGATTTGCAATAATTTGTGCTGTAATTTCCATATGATCTCACTTGCTCTGGGCCGAACCCAATTGATACAACTTTCAAAATAATCCGCAAAGAAAAGAATTTTTTTGGAATCAACCACATTCTTATTAACTTTGCGGCAGAGTATGGATTGAGGGGATGACCAAATTACTTGGTCACCCCTTATTGTTATATACAAACGAACGAAACCGCCATGATTGAAAAAGAAACCATTGAAGAAATCGTTGCTCCCTACATGACTGAGAACAACCTGGTGCTCACTGCTGTCAAGACCAACAAAGCCAACAACCTCAAAGTCTTCTTTGATGCTCCCGGACGGGATGTCACCATTGATGATTGTGTTGCACTGAGCCGTTTCATTGAAAGTCACCTGGACCGGGACAAGGAAGATTTCTCCCTGATGGTCAGCTCATCCGGCAAATAACCCGAAAGCAAAAAACAATAAACAATAAATTCATCTACAGCAATGGAAGTAAACTTGGTTAGCACATTCTCCGAATTCAAGGAATTGAAGAATATTGACCGCCCCACAATGATTGGTGTACTGGAAGAAGTCTTCCGGAACCAATTGGCAAAGATGTATGGAACAGCCGATAACTTCGACATCATCATCAACCTGGACAAAGGGGACTTTGAAATCTGGAGAAACCGCATAGTTGTTGAAGAAGTAGAAGATCCGAACCTTGAGATTTCCATCGACGAAGTTGCCAAAATTGACGACAGCTACGAAATCGGAGAAGAATACACTGAGGAATTCAAACTGGCCGAATTCGGACGTCGGGGCATTCTGAACCTGCGTCAGAACCTCTCCGGCAGAATCATGGACATCGAAAAGGCCAACCTCTACAAGAAATACCACGACCGCCTCGGCGAAATCCTGGTCGGAGAAGTGTACCAGGCCTGGAAACGTGAAGTCCTGATCATGGACGAAGACGGCAACGAGCTGGTTCTCCCGAAAAGCGAGCAGATCCCCACGGATTTCTTCCGCAAGGGCGATACCATCAAAGCCGTGATCCAAAGTGTGGAAATGAACAACAACACACCGGTCATCACCTTGTCCCGTACCTCTCCCCAATTCCTGGAACGTCTGTTCGAACAGGAAGTTCCGGAAATCTTCGACGGACTGATCACCATCAAGAAAGTCGTACGCATCCCGGGTGAACGGGCTAAAGTGGCCGTAGAATCCTACGATGAACGCATTGACCCCGTAGGAGCATGTGTCGGCGTAAAAGGTGCCCGGATCCACGGCATTGTACGCGAACTGCGCAACGAGAACATTGACGTCATCAACTGGACCTCCAATATCCAGCTGATGATCCAACGCGCCCTCAGTCCGGCGAAGATCAGCTCCATCAAGATCAACGAAGAACAAAAAAGCATCTACGTATCCTTGAAACCGACCGAGGTATCCCAAGCCATTGGTAAAGGGGGTACCAACATCAAACTGGCCGGTATGCTGGTGGGATATCAGATTGAAGTATTCCGGGAAACGGAAGAAGATGAAGAAGACGTTATGCTGATCGAATTCAACGACGAAATCGATCAATGGATCATTGACGCTTTGCGTGGCATCGGCTGTGATACCGCGAAGAGCGTACTTGCCCTTTCCGTATCCGAAATCGTGCGCCGCGCCGATCTCGAGGAGGAAACTGTTGTAGAAGTACAGAACATACTTCGTTCAGAGTTTGAAGACTAATTAATTGCAGAATAGGAGGAACACTATGGCAGGACAAGAGAGTATCAGAATTAATAAAGTATTGAAGGAATTCAACATCGGTCTGAACAGCCTGGTTGAATTCTTGAACAAGAAGGGCTTTGAAGTGGAAAACAGTCCCGTAGCGAAGATTACCCCCGATGCTTATGAACTGGTTCAGAAAGAATTTGGCAAAGACCAACGTCTGAAAGACCAGTCCAGAAACATTACCCGCTCCATGAAAGAGGTAGCGGAAAGTGTGAAACGTAAAAAAGCGGAAGAGGAACAGGATAAGCAGGAAGAAGAGGTACGGATCAAGACTACCATGGTGGACAATCATCAGCGCATCGGCATCAAAGTGCTCGGAACCATTGATCTGGACAACAAGAAGACCGATGTACAGCCGGAAAGAACGGCAGCCAAGCCGGCAGAGCCCCAACCCAAAGTGGAAACCGCTCCGGCTCCCAAGGCAGAAGTAACCCCTGAACCGGCTCCCAAAGCGGTGGAACCGCAACCGGAAGTCAAACCCGCACCGGAATCTAAGCCCCAACCTGAGCCCCAACCCCAAAAAGAGGATGTGGCACCGGCTCCGAAACCGGAACAGCCCAAAGGTCCTGCAACGCTCAAGGACCTGGTCAACCTCGGAGAGCACGAACGTAACCGCAACAATGCCGAGCACATTGAGACCAAAACGGTCAAACTCACAGGGCCCGTTGCTCTGGGAACGATTGACCTGGGCAAATTTGAAAAGAAATCTACGGATTCCAAGAACAAAGGCAAACGGGAACGGATCAAAGGTCACCGCGAAAAAGTGGATGTTACCCGCGAAGGCAGCCACAACAACGGTGGCAACAACGCAAACGGCGGCAACAACAACCATCACAAGAACGGCAACAAGACCAACAATAACCCGTCCAACCGGCCGAATGCGCCTAAAAACGACAACGCCGGCAACAACAAGAAAAAGAAAAACCGGGAAACCTTCAAGCCGATCAAGACGGAAATTGATGAGGATCAAATCCAAAAACAAATCAAGGAAACCTATGCCCGCATGACCGAAGGCCGTGGCAAGACCAAAGGTTCGAAACACCGCCGCGAAAAACGGGAAATGGCTTCCCAACGGATGCACGAAGAGATGGAGCTGCAGGAATTGAGCAGCAACATCCTCAAAGTGACAGAGTTCGTTACAGTGAACGAACTGGCCATCATGATGAACAACACGCCTGTGACCAAAGTCATCGAAGCCTGCATGAACCTGGGGCTGATGGTATCCATCAACCAACGTCTGGATGCAGAAGCCTTGGTGCTGGTTGCCGAAGAATTCGGATATGAAATCGAATTTGTCACTGCAGACATCAAAGAAGCCATTCAGGAAGAAGAAGATCAGGAAGCGGATCTGATCGAAAGACCGCCCATCGTGACCGTAATGGGACACGTTGACCACGGTAAGACCTCTATCCTTGACAGGATCCGTCATGCTAACGTTACCGCGGGTGAGGCGGGCGGTATTACTCAGCACATCGGTGCTTACAATGTGAAGTTGGAAGACGGACGTCGCATTACCTTCCTCGATACTCCGG
>CALCYB010000011.1 GCA_937906485.1 uncultured Rikenellaceae bacterium | reverse complement strand
GTTTGCAGTACCATTGATATTGGCACAGGGTGGCCCGACACGTTTCCACTCGGTACAGAACGGTCTTGCACAGGTCGACGATATTGCCGATGCCCTTGTAGGTGTGCACGATGGCGTTCGTCCCTTCGTTTCTGCAAAGGTTCTCGATGACTGCTTCTGCCAAGCCTGGGTGCACGGTGCTGCTATCCCAATGATTGATGTGCAGGATAGCCTGCGTCACATTGTGGGCTATGGTGCCACAGAGGTTGTCCCCCGTGACAGGTATCGCCTTGTGCAGACACCGCAGGTCTTCCGCTCGGATGAGTTGCTGCAGGCCTACAAACTGCCGTACCGGACTTCGTTTACCGACGATGCTTCCGTGATGGAAGCTGCCGGTTATCCCTTGTCTTTCTTGCCGGGAAGCCGTTTCAACATCAAATTGACGACACCTGAAGACTGGCAGCTGGCCCAGTTGTTTATCCGTTTGAATTCTTCGAATAGTCTTTGACCCAGACTTGTCGTTCAATGGCCTGGTCCAGAGAAATGTAGGTCTCGGTATGCTGGATGCCGGGAATGTTCTGGATGGTATGGATCAGCACCTTCATCAGGTGCTCGTGGTCAAAGCAGTACAGTTTGATCAGCAGGGCGTGCCTGCCGGTTACAAAGTGGCATTCCACCACTTCGGGAATCTTCTTCAGTGCATCGATGACTTCGGTGTAACGGTTGGCTTGTGAAAGACTCACGCCGACGTACGCGCAGACGTTCAGTCCCAAGGCATCCGGTTTGACCAGCAGACGGGAGCCGGTAATGATGCCGAGTTTTTCCATCTTCTTGACGCGTTGATGAATAGCGGCACCGGATACACCGCATTCCCGCGCAATCTCCAGGAAGGGCATCCGTGCATTTTTGACCAGAAACGACAGGATCTTCTGATCCGTCTGGTCGATTTGATAAGTGGCCATGGTGCGAAATCGTTATTTCTTTCCTTTGGTACCGGCCTGTGCGATGATTTGTTGGCAGGCTTCCAGTGTCAAGGTCTGGGGATCGGTATCTTTGGGAATCTTGTAGTTGTTCTTTCCTTTTTTGATGTACGGTCCGAAACGTCCATTGAGCACTTGGATATCTGCTTCCGGGAAAGTCAGGATTTCTTTCTTCGCGTTTTTCTCGGTGTGTTCCTGAATCAGGCTGATGGCCTCCTCCAAGGTAATGGTGTAAGGGTCGTACCGTTTACCTAAGGAAACAAAGCTTGTGCCATATTTTACGTAGGGCCCGAAACGGCCTTTGGAGGTGGATACCGGCAGACCGTTCCATTCGCCCAGCTGACGGGGCAGGTCAAAGAGCTGCAGGGCTTCTTCCAGGGTGATGCTTTCGATGAGCTGTCCTTTGGCCAGGCTGGCAAATTTCTTGTCCGGGTCTTCGTTAGAACCGATCTGAACCAGCGGCCCGAAACGGCCGATACGGGCGACCACGTCCTTGCCGGTCTTCGGGTCGGTACCCAAAAGGCGTTCTGCCTTGGTGGGAGCCGCTTCCTGGGTGGTTTCTTCCACTAGTTTGTGGAACGGCCCGTAGAACAGGCGGATGGTGGGTACCCATTCTTTCTGTCCGGCAGCAATGGCATCAAAGCTTTCCTCCACGTGTGCGGTGAAGCCGTAATCCAGGATGTCAGGGAAGTGCGCAGCCAGGAAATCAGTCACCACGATTCCGATGTTTTCAGGACAGAGTTTGGCTTTTTCAGAACCGAAGACCTCGTGTTTGAGGGTTTCGGAAATGATGCCGTCCTTGAGCATCAGCTGCGTGACCTGGTGTTCTTCTCCTTTGCGGTCATCCTTCAGGATGTATCCGCGTTGGCTCAAGGTGGAGATGGTCGGAGCGTAGGTGGAAGGACGGCCGATACCGAGTTCTTCCATTTTCTTGACCAGCGAAGCCTCGGTGTAACGCAGGGGATGAACGGTGTAGCGTTGTGCTGCTTGGATTTCAAGAGTTTTCATGCCCTGGTTCAGGGTGAGCGGAGGAAGCAGGGTGTCTTCTTCTTCCGTTTCGGGTTCTTCATCGTGCGACTCAATGTACAGTTTGAGGAAACCGTCAAAGAGCACCTGTTGGGCTTGGGAAATGAAATTGTCCCCGACTCCATCGGCAGATAGGGTCAATGTCGTCTTTTCAAGACGGGCATCGGCCATCTGGGAGGCTACGGTACGTTTCCAGATCAGGCTGTAGAGTTTGCGTTCCGGAGCTGTTCCTTCGATGGTTTCGCGGTCCAGGTAGGTGGGACGGATGGCCTCGTGGGCTTCCTGTGCCCCTTTGCTATGGGTCTTGTATTGTCGCGGTTTGGCGTATTCTTCTCCGTATTGGGCAATGATGCAGGCTTTTGCGGCATTGATGGCCAGTTGGGAGAGGTTGGTGGAGTCGGTACGCATATAGGTGATCAGCCCGGCCTCGTAGAGGCGTTGGGCCAGGCTCATGGTCTGGCTGACGGAGAATCCGAATTTGCGGGCGGCTTCCTGTTGCAGGGAGGAGGTGGTAAACGGCGGCGCAGGGGTCCGGTTGGTTTCTTTCTTGTCAATCCGGGAAATGCGGAAAGAGGCTTCCTTGCAGGATTCCAGCAGGGCTTTGGCCTCTGTCAGGGACGGGAGACGTCGGCTGACGCTGCCTTTGACCTTCGTGCGGGCGGGTGTGCCTTCCGGATGGAAATAGCCTTCGACCTTGAAGAAGGATTGGGCTTTGAAATTCATGATTTCCCGTTCGCGGTCCACAATCAGGCGCAGGGCTACGGATTGGACACGGCCGGCAGACAAGGAGGGTTTGATCTTTCTCCACAAGATGGGTGATAATTCAAAACCGACCAGACGGTCCAGTACGCGGCGGGCCTGCTGGGCCATGACCAGGTTCATGTCAATGTCCCGCGGGTTCTCGATGGCGTGCAGGATGGCGTTTTTTGTAATTTCGTGAAATACAATTCGTTTTGTTTTCTTCGGGTCCAGGTTCAAAGTCTGTTGCAGGTGCCAGGCAATGGCTTCTCCTTCCCGGTCCTCATCGGATGCCAACCAGACAGTGGATGCCTTTTTGACGGCACTCTTGAGTTCAGCAACCACTTTTTTCTTTTCATCGGATATGACGTATTCTGGCTCGAAGTCCTTCAGGGTATCAATCCCCAGGTTTTTCTTGGAAAGGTCACGGATGTGACCGAAACTCGATTTGACGGTATAATGTTCTCCTAAAAACTTTTCGATGGTCTTGGCCTTGGCCGGAGACTCGACGATAACTAAATTCTCTCCCATACTATATTTGTCAAAAGCGGTGCAAAGTAACATATAAAGAGGTATAAATACCAAATTTTTATTTACTTTTGCTTTTTATTCAACTCGATATGAAAGAAACCACCAAGAAAAAGATAACACGGATTTTCTGGCTCGTATTTGCCTTTCCTTTTGTATTGATTTTCTGTTCTTTACTCTTTGTATCCCTCTTTGGGGACATCCCTTCGTTCGAGGAGTTGGAGAACCCGAAAACCTACATGGCCACGGAACTGATCGATGAAAACGGGGAGGTTTTCAATACCTGGCACATCGAAAATCGGACGTTTGTGCAGTTCGATGAACTCTCGCCGAACCTGGTGGAGGCGGCCCTGGCCACGGAGGATATCCGCTTCTACGAGCACTCGGGCATTGACTTCCGGAGTCTGGCCCGTGTGGGGGTGAAGACCCTGCTGATGGGGAATTCCAGCTCGGGAGGAGGAAGTACCATTACCCAGCAGCTGGCCAAAACCCTGTTCCCGCGGGACACTTCCCGCAACTCATTCCCGGGAGAACGTCACATCAAACTCATCGGCAGCAAATTGAAGGAGTGGATCACGGCTGTCAAGCTTGAGCGCAACTACACCAAGGATGAGATCTTGAGCATGTACATGAATACCATTTTCTTTGGCAGCAATGCTTATGGTATCAAGGCAGCATCCAACACCTTCTTCGGCAAAGAGCCTCGGGACCTGACCGTAGAGGAGAGTGCCACCCTGGTGGGGATGGTCAACAAGCCGACCCGATATAATCCGGTGTTGAACTATGACAAATCTTTGGGACGCCGTAACCACGTCTTGCGCCAGATGGAAAAATACGGTTACCTGACCCAGGCCGAGCACGACTCCATATCCCAATTGCCCATTACCTTGAATTACCGCAGACAGGACCATACCAGCGGTATCGGCTCCTATTTCCGGGACATGCTGCGCCGTTACATGAGTGCATCAGAACCGAACCGCCGGCGTTACAGCAATCGGGAAGATTATCATGCTGACCTGCAGTTGTGGGAAGAGGACCCTCTGTATGGCTGGCTGAACAAGAACTTCAAGCCCGACGGCAGCAAATACAACCTGGACAAGGACGGTTTGAAGATCTATACCACGCTCAATGCCACGATGCAGCGATATGCGGAAGAAGCGGTAGCCGAGCATTTGGGCGAGTACCTGCAGCCTGCCTTCTTCAAGGAATTGCGTTGGAAGGATAACCGTCCTTTCGCGGTGGATGTCCCCAAAGAGCTGACCGAGACCGTGATGCAGCAGGCCCGCCGATGGAGCGACCGCTATATGAGCATGAAGGAACACGGGGCTACGGATGCGGAAATCCAGAAAGCCTTCAAGCAGCCCGCCAAAATGCGGGTCTTTGCATGGAACGACAAAGGCTATGTGGATACCGTCATGACACCCAATGATTCCATCCGCTATTACAAATCCTTCATGCGGGCAGCCCTGATTGCCATGGAACCCCAGACCGGACACGTGCGGGCTTATGTCGGTGGGCCGGATTACCGGTTCTTCAAGTACGACAATGCACGTCAGTCCAAACGTCAGGTCGGATCCACCATCAAGCCCTTCCTCTATACTTTGGCCATGCAAGAAGGCTATACCCCTTGTGACAAGGTCATCAATGTTCCGCAGACCTTCATCGTCGGAGATACGACCTGGACCCCCCGAAGCACGGATAAGGAGGACTGGATCGGGATGACTGTAACCTTGAAGTGGGGGCTTACCAAGAGCAGCAACAACATTACTGCCTACCTGATGAAACAGTTCGGGCCGCAGGCCATGATCAACATGTGCCGTAAGTTGGGTATCACCACTTACTTGCCGCCCTATCCTTCGCTTTGTGTAGGTCCGGCCGATATTTCGGTGCTGGAAATGGTCAGCGCCTACAATACTTATCCCAGTCGGGGTGTTTATGTGAGCCCGATGTTTGTTACCCGGATTGAAGACAACTCCGGCAATGTGCTGGCCAACTTCTCCTCCCGTAAGCGGGAAGCCATCAGTGAGTCCACTGCTTACCTGATGGTCAACCTGATGCAGGGGGTGGTCAACGAGGGAACTTCCATCCGGCTGCGCAGCCGGTATGTGCCGGAAGGTGCCCTGGCCGGCAAGACCGGGACGACCAACGACCAGTCTGACGGTTGGTTCATCGGCTACACACCCAACCTGACTGCCGGTGTCTGGGTAGGGGCAGAGGACCGTCAGGTCCATTTTGAGACCTTGGCCATGGGACAGGGTGCCAATATGGCATTGCCCATTTGGGGGATCTTCATGAAAAAGGTCATGGAAGACGGAACCCTGGGCATCCGGACCACAGACCAGTTTGTGGCTCCGGCCGGCTGGTCCTTGAGCCTGGATTGTGACGGTAGTGATGCCGATGCGACCAAGGCCGGACAGTCCATCCAAACGGACTATATTGAAGAAGAATCCTTTTTTTAGTGCATTGATATGAAAAAACCCAACATTGCTTTGGTTTATGGCGGTTACTCTTCAGAAATGGAAATTTCCAAGCAGAGTGGCCGCAATGTATCCAATCATCTGGATCAGGACCGTTATGAAATTTATGAAGTGTTGATCGCCCGGGAAGGGTGGCATGTCCTTATTCTGGGTAGAGAACCGATACCGATTGACAAATCCGATTTCTCGTTTGTGCTGGACGGTGCCCACATCCGCTTTGATGCCGCCTTTCTGATGATTCACGGTGTACCGGGTGAGAACGGACAGCTGCAGGCCTATTTTGATATGATCGGTTTGCCTTACACCGGTTGTTCCTCCTTGGTGGCAGCCTTGACCTTCAGCAAATACGCTTGTAAAACCTATGTGCGCGATACCGGAGTGGCACTGGCAAAAGACCGTCTGCTGCACCGCAACGAAACCTGGTCTGCGGAGGAACTGGTGGCCTCATTGGGCTTGCCCTTG
>CALCYB010000010.1 GCA_937906485.1 uncultured Rikenellaceae bacterium | reverse complement strand
AATGAAAAACACAAACCATCACACGTGCATCATCTCTACGGCTCAGATTGCCGATATAGAGACTATTGTACAATTTCAGATAGATATGGCACAAGAGTCGGAAGGCACTACTCTTCAATACAATAAGGTGCTTGGTGGTGTGACTGCGGCAATGAACGACGCCTCAAAAGGTTTATATATTATTGCCCGCATCGACAATGAGGCTGCAGGAAGTCTTATGCTCACACGCGAGTGGAGCGACTGGAACAACCAATGGTATTGGTGGATACAGAGTGTATATGTCAAGCCCCAATTTCGCAATAATGGTATATACCGCCAAATGTATGCCTATGTCAAGAAAATGGCTCTCGAAGAGGGTGTATCGCAAATAAGATTGTATGTCGACAAAACCAATCACCCGGCCTTGAAGGTGTACGAAAAATTGGGTATGAAAGAGTGCCATTACCTGATGTACGAAGAAGCGCTATGAAAAAAATTGATTTCACACCCCGCTGGAAAATTCTGGACAGCCAGTACCTGATCCAACGTCCCTGGCTGACCGCACGTAGGGACCGCGTCCAACTGCCCGACGGACGCATCAACGAGGAATATTATGTATTGGAATACCCGGACTGGGTCAATGTCATCGCCATTACCCGGGACGGCCAGTTTGTGATGGAACGGCAATACCGCCACGGTGCCCAGGTCACCTGCTACGAACTCCCCTGCGGCGTGATGGAAGCAGGAGAGACACCCCTGGAAGCCGCCAGACGGGAACTGTTGGAAGAAACCGGCTACGGCAACGGAGCTTGGTACAAACTCATGACCCTGTCGGCCAACCCCAGCACCACCAACAACCTTACCCACAGCTTTGTAGCCATCGGTGTGGAAAAGATCTCCGAACAGCACCTCGATGCAACGGAAGACCTGACGGTCCACCTGCTATCGGAAGAAGAGGTACGCTCGTTGTTACGCAACAACGAAATGTTGCAGGCACTGATGGTCGCCCCGCTGCTGCAGTATTTTATGCACCCGGTGGGCCAGCAGGAACCGTAGCTGGCAAGTCAGCAGGAACCGCAGCCGACAATCCAACAGGAGCGCTAGCGCAATTTGTAGATCTCGGACACTTTCGCAAATCCGCGGCGGCAGAAATACGCGTGCGCCGCATGGTTGTGCAGTCCGGATTCCAGATAGATGTCCTGGATACCTTGTGAGCGCAACCAGGCGATGCCTTGTTCCAACAAAGCCGATCCGATACCTTGCTGCCGCGTGTTTTCCCGAACCAGCACATCGCAGATCATGCCGAACGGGGCGGCTCCGTCTTCGTTGATTTCGACGACACAGAAACCCAACAGATCCGTTCCGTCCACAGCCTTGAAGACCGCTGCTGTCTGGGGATCGGTCACGTTGCCATGGATGTACTTCATCCAGAAGGACCTTGCCTGAGACGAGGGACGGGCAGTAAAGTGGTCTGCATCAAAATGGCCAACCCCTACCCCCATCTGAATCTCCCCATGAGAAATGTACTCCGGATGACGGGTGATGTGTTCCAGAAAAAGATCACAGAGCATACCCTCATCTTCAATAGTAACCGGTTGAATGACAAATTCTTTCATCTTGATCAGGACTTAAAAAACTATTTCACAAACAGGTCCCAGAGTTTCTTGATGAAGCTCTTGAATACCAACAGAATCGCAAAAATCGTCACACCGGCGACAATGGCCACCAGCCAGGCCGAAAACCGCGACGAATCGATATTGAAGTAGGTCAAGAAGGGCATTTCCGAATTCTGGAACAGGAGTTCAAACGTGGAGGCACAGGAAATGATGGCCAGCACGATATTCAAGACAAAATCGGAACGCATGGACTTGTAGTCGCTTAAATTATGCAGACTGCTGTCGACCAGATCTATCACCTGCCTGAGGTTTTCCATATCCTCTTCCAGCCGCAGACGTCGGGTCGTCCGGTCAAACATCACCGTATGGGAGGCAAATTTGGAATACTTGACCACATCCAACTGCAGGATCATGCGCGAAAGCCGCATGCCCAACTCGGCATTCTGCTCAATGAGTTTCTCGGAGGATTTCTGTTTGGCTGTGGTTGCAACCCGGATGAGTTGACCTTTGGCCAGCGACAGGATGTGTTTTTTGACCAGCACCATCTGCAACAGGAGCAGGTATTCGGGCCAGGATACATGGTATTTTGCCCGTTCTTTGAGGTGTTCCGACCAGTCCACCCCTTGTTTCTGCACGGTTGAATCCGTGGCAGTAGCAGCGCTTCCCCGTCTTCCATAGGTACCGATGACCACACTCAGGTTGCTGCCTGCCAGCACCAGATCATCCGTATCGATGGCGATGTTCTCTCCGCAGACCTCGTCATAGGCCTCGGCATCCCGATAAGGCCATTCTGCAGGATAAAGGGTCATCAGCCCGATGAGTTCCGGCTTGTGGTAATCCCGGATGTGGCGCACAATCTGTGCCTCGCTGAGCCGGGGATCATGTTGAAGGGAGAACAAATCCCCACCTTCACCATCCGGATGCATGAGTGTCTCCCAAAGATCCACCATGGCATAATGATGGTCATTGAGCATACTTACCGGACAGGCACTCCGTTCCGTTTCGTACAGGTGCTTTTCTTCCAACGACAGTCCCGGAACAAAAGCGGAACAATGGGACAGCACATATTTCTTATATATCAGTGCCACTTCGTCAAAAGTACGTCCGCTGCCGGGTATCGGCAATTCACCCCGTGCCTGCTGCAAGGGATTGCCCTCATCATCAAACCAGAGGTTGCGGACAAAGAAATTGGTCTCCAAGTTGATATTGGTCTGCTCAACGGCCTTGCCAGGTTCCTGTTTTTCACGGCTCCAATACTCTGCCCCCAGGAAGGTTGACAGCAGGGCGATCAAATGGTCCGTCTGTGCCGGTTGGGGCATCCCGCTGTCAGGATCACAGACCGATGCACTTTTGCCATCAAAACAGAAACGGTACGTGAGGGAGACGGTATTGCCGAAAAACAGCGAAAGTTCCACATTGACATGTCCTTTCAGGTCCACCTCGGTAATGTCTTCTTCGTCCTCATCCCGGATGGGCATGTAAAAATCAAACCCCCGCAAGGAGCAACGGTAGACTCCGTCTTCCGGAAACGCATAATACCCCGGACGTTCGGAACAAGGAATCAGCCCCTCCCCTTCATGCTGGTCCACAAAGATCTGGCGTTCGATGTTCTGGTTCATGTAAACGATCGGACGCGCCGTATAATCCGCCAGACTGGGGTAAAAGAGGCTTTGCTCACATTCCTGAGCCAGACGGGCAATGATCTGCTCATAATCCGGCAGCACCTGTTGCTGGGACAGGACAAACCTGCGATAACGGTGCATGGAAAAGGTCTGGATAAAGACCACGGAAAAACCCGGGTATTCCAGCCCATGCCCGTCTTGGGAACAGCAGTAATTGTAATTATCTTTCATCGCCAAACAGATTGTCGTAATCTTCCATGGAACGCAGGATCACATCCTTGGCCACCTCCGGACCATATATGGATATGAACTGCATCCGGCTGGTATGTTCGCCGGGGATGTCCTTGTAGGTACTGAAATAATGGATCAGCCGACGGATGATGTCCTTGGGCACCTGCTCGATATCGGTCATCATCCCATAAACAGCATCACTGCGCAGTACAGCAATGATCTTGTCATCCGCCTGGTTGTGGTCCAACAGACGGAGCCCACCGATCGGACGGGCGTTGACAATCACGTCCCCGTGGGTCACATCCTTTTCGGTCAACACACAGATATCCAACGGATCCCCGTCGCCCATCACATCCTCCCTCACCAGGGCCTTGTTGGTCAGCTCAGCCATCCTCGGGCCGCAATAGGTCTGCGGCAGGAAACCATAGAGCGAGGGAACAATGTTGGAAAATTTCTGAGGACGGTCCAAGGACAGATAACCCGATTCCTTGTCCACTTCGTATTTGACCGTATCGGTCGGGACAATCTCAATAAAAGCCCGGACCGCATCCGGAAAATCATCTCCCTGACGGATTCCATGCCAAGGATGTGCTTTGTGTGCTATTTTTTTGAACATCTTTATTGAGTTTAGCAGGAATCAAAATTAATACATTTTCTTGAAAGATGCGTACCTTTGCGCACCGAATTGCCAGAAAACATGAAAAACGACTTCCTGACCTTCGAGGATGCCCGGCAACTGGCCGGTCCCACCGCCTTTGGCACCATGCTCAAGCCGGTCGGGGCGTCGTGTAACCTGCGGTGCAACTACTGCTACTACCTGGACAAACCGGACTTTCTGGTGGGCATTTCCCTGGATAGTCCCCAAGAGATTCACGACACCTGCCGCCGGAATGCGGGAGGGACTCCCACCCACCATCGGGTGATGGAGAGCATCCGTCTGTTCCAAGAATATGGTGTGGAATTCAACACCTTGAGTTTCATCCGCCACGGTTGCGAAGACCAGGGCTACGGTGATGTAGGTTGCTACGGACAATCCCTGATCAGGACTCCGGAGCTGGACCGGATTGCCCGGTCCCAACACACCCACAGCAACGATTTCAAAGTTACCCTACCATGAAAACCATCCCAGTAGCCGACACCCTCTCCATCGAAAATTACCAGGTCGGCCAGAAGGTCGTGCTGATGGATGCCAACCTGCGGGGAACCCTGGTCTCCCTGGGCAGACGTGCCGTAATTGAACTCGAAGACGGACTGACAATAGAAGCCGCCTACGGAGAATTTGTCATCACCCAAGCTGAAGAATTGTCTTCCCTGGAACATACAGCAGTCAGCCGTCGCGCCCACAAGCCCACCTCTAAAAAAAGCAGCACCGGCGCCCATGACCAATTCCCGGAAAAGCAGACAGGCCCTAAACAGATCTCAGTGGACCTGCACATTGAAAAAATACCCGGAGGAAAACAGATACCTCACGGACACCAGTTACAATTCCAAATGGAGACCTTCCGTAGCGTGCTGCGACGGCATATCTCTCACCGGGGCCTGCGCATCGCCTGCATTCACGGAGTGGGCGATGGCATCCTCAAAGCCGCCATCCGAAAAGAACTTGATGAAGTCTATGCCCTGCGCTGCACCTACACCCTGGGCGACCCGGCAGTCACCTATATTACCATACGATAAAACATCCTTTCCCGAAAGACAACCCGTAATCAACGAATCATGCAACTGCAACGATACACGCCACACTACCGCCAACTCCTGAAACTGGGTCTGCCCATCATGATCGGACAATTGGGCATGATCATTCTGGGCTTTGCCGACACCATGATGGTCGGCCAACACAGTACAGCGGAACTGGGAGCTGCCGGTTTTGTCAACAACCTGTTCAACCTGGTCATCGTCTTCTCGACCGGTTTCTCCTACGGCCTCACGCCGGTAGTCGGGGGCCTCTTCGGACAGCATCAGCACGGGCAAATCGGGGGAAAATTGAAGAATGCACTGTTGGTAAACGGTATAACAGCATTGTTATTAACATTAATAATGTGGCTATTATACTCCAATATCCACCGTCTTGGCCAACCGGAAGAACTACTGCCGCTGATTCGACCCTATTACCTGATTCTGTTGTCCTCACTGATTTTTGTACTGCTGTTCAACGCCTTCCGGCAGTTCTTCGAAGGCATCACCGATACCCTCACCCCCATGTACATCCTGCTTTTTGGGAATATGTTCAATATCTTCGGCAACTGGGTGCTAATCTACGGCAAACTCGGCTTTCCTGAAATGGGACTGATGGGTGCAGGTTTGTCCACCTTGCTTTCCCGCGTGCTGATGCTCGTGGTGTTTGTCATCCTGTTCCTGACAGCCAGACGTTACAAGATCTACCGGGAAGGATTCCGGAACGGGACCTGCAACCGTGCTGACCAGCAGTTGCTGACCCGGATCGGCCTGCCGGTCGGTCTGCAGATGGGTATGGAAACGGCATCCTTCAGTTTGAGTGCCATTTTGGTCGGCTGGTTGGGAACAATCGCTCTGGCTGCCCACCAAGTAATGATTACCATCGGCCAACTGGGCTTTATGTTGTACTACGGCATGGCGGCAGCCGTAGCGGTCCGCGCCAGCAATTTTCACGGCAGGGGAGATCTGCTAGGGGCCAGGACAACGGCCTCTGCAGGCTTCCATCTGATCTGTGCTATGGCCCTGGCCGTCTCGGCATTGGTCCTGGTCTTCCGCAACCGGATCG
>CALCYB010000009.1 GCA_937906485.1 uncultured Rikenellaceae bacterium | reverse complement strand
AGATCGCCCGTTTCAACGAAGAAAAACGAGAACAATACGAACACGATATGAGAACAGAACTGGACTGGCACAACATCGAAATGACGGCTGAAGAACGGGGACGAAAAGAAGGCCAAATGAATGAACGGAAACTAATCATCCAAAACATGCTCGCCAAGGGCTTCTCTCCTGAACAAATTGCAGAGATGACAGGATTGGCTTTGGCAGATATCCAGATATACGATGATGTTGATGACCCTGAATAATGGTACCACGTTTCCCACCTTATTCAACTATGCTGATGTAAAAATTAAAAATATTTGCAAATTTGAATTATTATAATTTACTTTGCATCAGAAAAGGATAAGTTATGGAACAAATCAAGAATTTAATCCGGTCAGCCGGTCTCAAAGTCACCCCCCAGCGAATTGCTGTTTATCAGGCGATGCAACACCTTGGACATGCTTCTGCTGATATGGTAGTGGATCATGTTGCGAAAACCCACCCGACTTTGACAGTGGCAACGGTTTACAACATTCTTGAATCCTTCGAAAATTCTGGACTCCTATCACGCTTGGCCGGACCGGATGTGAAAATGTATTTCGATATATCTACCCACCCACACTGCCACTTGTATTGCAACAGCACACAAAGCTACCTGGATCACCAGGATCCTGAATTGGAACAAATTTTGGAGGATTACCTGACCAACAAGACCATTACAGGCTTCAAGCCGACAAGCATAGACCTTAATATCCGAGGGGATATGGAGTAAAGATCACGATTAACATTAAATTAAGATCATAAACTAAGGTCATAAATTAAGATCAACAGTAAATTAAAATTAGAACTTTCACAAAAAACATTCTAAAAATATCATGAAAACTATTAAAGGAACTGAAACTGAAAAGAACCTGCTGAAATCATTCGCTGGTGAATCACAAGCACGTAGCCGTTACACTTTTTTTGCAAGCGTAGCTAAGAAAGAAGGTTATGAACAAATCGCTGCTATCTTCATGGAAACAGCTGAACAAGAAAAGGAACATGCCAAGAAATTCTTCAAATACCTGGAAGGCGGTATGGTAGAGATTACCGCAAGCTATCCGGCTGGCGTAATCGGCACAACTGCTGAAAACCTGGAAGCTGCTGCCGCTGGTGAAAACGAAGAATGGGTAGACTTGTACCCTGAATTTGCAAAAATTGCAGACGAAGAAGGCTTCCCTGAAGTAGCCCGCACATTCCGCATGGTAGCAAAGGTAGAAGCAGAACACGAAGCTCGCTACCTCGCACTGCTCGAACGTGTACGTGCTGAAAAAGTATTTGAACGGGAAGAAGAAATCGAATGGCAATGCCGCAACTGTGGTTTTGTGCACAAAGGCAAAAAGGCCCCTGGAAAATGTCCCGCATGTGAACACCCTCAATCTTACTTTGAAGCAAAGAAAAATAATTACTAATCCAATTTTATACTAATAAATGATCCGATTGATCCGTTGCAGGTTTCTCTGCAACGGATTTTTCATTGGAGATCGTTTGGCGGACCGTGTCAATTTGTCACATCTGCTGCTATGGTATGCCTTTTGTTTGATGGTTAGCACAGCGGTGCTGACCGTTTTTATGCAAGACAACAAATAATAATATAATTAATTTAATAAGGTATACTATGGCACAAACTGGAACTATTGGGGTAACGACTGAAAACATCTTCCCCGTCATCAAGAAATTCCTCTATTCTGATCACGAAATCTTCTTGCGTGAACTCGTCGCCAACGCGGTAGATGCGACCCAGAAGATGAAAACACTTTCTGGCTGCGGCGATTTCAAAGGAGAACTCGGTGATTTGACTGTCCGCATCGCTCTGGACGCAGACAAGAAGACCCTGACCATCACCGACCGCGGTATCGGTATGACTGCAGAAGA
Organism: uncultured Rikenellaceae bacterium; assembly: GCA_937906485.1. Lineage (GTDB taxonomy): Bacteria > Bacteroidota > Bacteroidia > Bacteroidales > UBA932 > JAGCJX01. Next base: position 13,197 of record CALCYB010000009.1, on the reverse strand, counting down.
AGTGGACAAGTACATCAATCAGATTGCGTTTTCCAGTGCAGGGGAATTCCTGGAAAAATACAAGGACCAGATGGGCAACATCATCGGCCATTTCGGACTGGGTTTCTACTCTTCGTTCATGGTGGCCAAAAAGGTAGTGATCAACACCCTTTCCTGGAAAGAGGGGGCAACGGCCGTTCGTTGGGAATGCGATGGTGACCCGCAATACTCACTGACCGAAGGCGACCGTGAGGATCGGGGTACTGAAATTACGCTTTTCCTGGATGAGGATGCCAGTGAATTTGCGGAAGAAAGCCGCATCCGCACCCTGCTCAACAAATACTGCAAGTTCATGCCGGTGCCGATTGCATTCCCGGATACGACCGTCATCAACACAATTGAACCGATCTGGACCAAGAAACCGGCTGAACTGAAAGAAGAAGACTACATGAACTTCTACCGCGAGCTGTACCCGATGCAGGACGACCCGTTGTTCTACATCCATTTGAATGTGGACTATCCGTTCAACTTGACCGGTGTCTTGTATTTCCCGAAGATCAAGGAACAGATCGATATCCAACGTAACAAAATCCAATTGTACTGCAACCAGGTATTTGTGACGGATTCTGTGGAAAATATCGTACCTGAATTCCTTACTCTGCTTCACGGGGTCATCGATTCACCGGATATCCCGCTGAACGTTTCCCGCAGTTACCTGCAGTCGGATTCGAATGTCAAGAAGATTTCCACTTACATCACCAAGAAAGTGGCGGATCGTCTGGAAGAGATCTACAAAAATGACCGTCCCAACTTTGAATCCAAATGGGATAACCTCAAACTCTTCATCGAATTCGGTATGCTCTCCGATGAAAAATTCTGCGAACGTGCTGAAAAATTTGCTCTTTTCAAGAATACGGATGGGAAATTCTTCTCCTACGAGGATTATCGCAAGGCCATTGAGACCGAACAAACCGATAAGGACAAGAAAGTAGTGTACCTCTATGCGACCAATGTGGAAGAACAGTATGCCTACATCGAAACGGCCAAGAACAAAGGTTACGATGTACTGCTCTTTGATTGTCCGCTCGATGCGCATTTTGTCCAATTGCTGGAGAACCGCATCAAGGATGCGACCTTCGCCCGCGTGGATGCCGACCCGATTGACAAACTCATCCGCAAAGAAGACCTGGCCCGTCCTGAACTGACCGCTGACGAACAGAGTGACCTCTCATTCATTTTTGAAAGTGCACTGCCCACCGGCAACCACTATTATGTATCCGCAGAGAACCTGGGTCAGGAAAGCCAGCCCATCCTCATTACCCAGTCCGAATTCATGCGCCGCTACCGTGAAATGTCGGCCATGGGTGGGGGTATGAACTTCTACGGAGAAATGCCGGCCTCCTACAACATCATCGTCAATGTCCAACATCCTCTGATCAAACGTATTCTGGATGCAAAAAATGCACAAACCGCTGAACAAGCCTCTGCGTTTACTGCGAAAAGTGAAGGACTTCGCAACGAACTGGATGCCATTCAGGAACGCAACAAGGATAAAAAGGAAGAAGACATCCCGACAGCAGACAAGGACGAACGCGAACGCCTGCACAAAGAAATGGACCGCGTACGGGATGAACGTAAGGCCGTGATGGTCAATTTTGCGGAAAGCAACGAACTGCTGCACCAATTGACCGACCTGGCACTGCTGGCCAACAACATGCTGAAAGGAAAATCGTTGAACGACTTTATCAAACGCAGCGTATCCCTGCTCTAATCGCGTTATGGCTGACAACTACCTGGAAAATAACATGGAAGCCTTCCATCAACTTCCCTCGCATGGAGCCAAAGGCAATAACGGCAAAAAGCAGTCGCTCAAACAGCTGCTGCTCAAGAACAGGAGTTATCGTGGCTATGATCCGAAGGTGATTGTCCGTCAGGACCACCTTCGGGACATTGTCAGCGTCAACACGTTGATTCCCCAGGCTTGTAACCAGCAGCACCTCCGTTTCCGGCTGGTTACCCAACAGCAGGCAAAAATCGTACTGCCCTTGCTCAAATTCGGTGCCGCTCTTCCGGAACTGCACCTGCCCTTTCCCGGAACAGAACCGCAGGCCTTCATCATCATCTGCGGACAGAGCGAAACCAAACTCACTTACATGGATCTGGGCATATCGGCACAAAGCATGCTGCTAAGAGCCACAGAAATGGGATTGAACGGCATCTGCATCGGATCCTTCCAGAAAGAAGCCCTGACCAAGGCGCTGAATCTGCCCTACCCGCCCCTGCTGGTATTGGCCATTGGAAAAGGTGCCGAGGATATCCAGCTCAAGGAAATCCGGGAAAACGAAGACCACCGTTATTACCGGGAAAATGGTGTCCACATTGTCCCCAAAGTAAGCATTGACGACCTGATCATCTAAAAAACGATCCTGATCATCTAAAACATAACAAACACCTGGTTGAAACGATGAAATTCAAGGACACCATTTATGAAAATGGCGTAGGCTATCAGAACGTGTACGATGGAGAGGCATTGCTCTTCCAAGGCAACATGATCATCGACAACCTACGCATTTACAACGAGAAGGCACTGAAAAAGTACCAAGTAAAGCGTATCTACGACGCTGAGAAATAACGCGTCAATTCATGGGTTCATCGGGTTGGACCAAGGTCTCGTCCTCGATGTAGATTTCTTTGTTGGCACCGATATTCAGCGGATACACCACAGCCACCCAACGGTCCAGACTCTTGATGTAGATCTTCACATCGGTGGATGTGGGATCTGCCTCGTATTGTAAAGTGGCTCCTTCTTCGAAATCCGCTCCGCGGGACACAATGACTTTTCCTTGTTCATTGTACTCGTAAATAAAGAGTTCCATGTCAAAGGAGGCTCGGTTGATGATGGTATAAGTCGTAGCTACCTTCATGCAAGAAGAAATCGACAGGACAGCAGATACTGCCACAACCATCAGCAAAAGAAATTTTCTAAGGTTTTTCATAAGGAATTTTGGTTTATTGATTTTTATGGTTTAGTTTTCAAAGATTTAATAAGTATCCAAGTCCATGCCTGCCAGACAGGTCAACCAGCCGCCGCAAAGTGCAAATACCCAACTCATACCCAGGTAAGGAATGCACCCGCCATCGGGATAGAACTGACATCCCAACGAGAAGTCCAGCATACCGACAACCAAATCATCAATCGGGAAGTCAAAGCGCATACCCACATCAAATCCCAATTCGCCATCGATATAACCGGGCCCCCCGTACAGTTGCCAGTCCACATCGTTGTAATCCGTGGTCAGACGGATCACCGGACCCAAGACATAAGAAGAGGTACCCTCACCCCACATCATGGAGGTATAAATACCCAGGTTGGTCAAGCAGTGGGAGAAGGAGAACCCGAACATCCATGATCCATAATCGGTATTGTAACCGGTCAGGTAATCCAGGCAGAACATGCTGAAATCGGAATTATCGGTAGTCAGCAGAGCCAGCGGAGCCAAGCCCACACCGATTTGAGGCAGAACCAATTCGTCGTTGAATTTTGCACCCAGAGTCAATGACAAGGGTTCAAATTCGGTGTCCAGGGCATCCAGGCCCAAACGCAGACCGGCTTCCCCCAACCAATTGAAGTGGTCACCGGTGATCAGACCGGCACCCAGGTAGAACTGCCAGTCGGTATCGTAATCGTTCAACCGCAGAATCGGACCGGCCGTCGCCGCAAATTCACCGCGGTCTGTACCGAACATACCGCTGAAATAGCCGCCCCAACGATCCGGAACCAGACCCAAGGTAGCTCCCCAATAATTGGCGGAATAACGGGGAATGATGCCATCACCGAGTTCCATTCCGAACCCGTAATTGATTTCTGCAAAGTATCGTGTATCAAACAAAGTCGTTTCTGTAATCCAGCGGCGTTTCTTCAAGTCCAGACTGATGTTGGTGGTCTGGCCTTCCTTGATGTTGAAATATTTGGTCGGGCTGTTATGGTACCCGTTCTTGGTCGCATAAACGGCATATTCACCGGTATTCAGGCTGAAATTGGAATAGCTGCCTGTACCCACCTTGCGGAAATCATCGTCGCCCTCCCGCAGCTGGATGCTTGCACCCGAACGGGTTGAGATTTTTACACCACCCTTCTTGTGAACCGGATCCGGCACCACGATGGTAAAGGGTCCTTTTCCGACAATCTCATACGTGGTGCGGCCATCATTGTGATCTTTCAGCACGGAACGGATTTCGTATTTCCCTTCTTGCAATTGGCCTTTCCACTGACCGTTTTCGGCCTTTCCCAAATAGGTGTTTCCGGCATAAACATCAGCACCGGACTTGGTCTTGACGGTAACGTCTGCAATCAGGCGTCCCTTTTCCAGCGTTTTTTCCACGTTCAAGGTCTGTTGGTGACGGACATCCACCTCAAACTGTTCACTCAAATAACCTTCTTTCCGAATGACGATCTGGTGCTTGCCAATCAGGATATTTTGAATCAGGGGCGAGTTGCCGACCGATTCGCCGTCAATGGTTACCACACAGTTGCTCGGAGTGGTCTGGATGGAAAGGATACCGTAAAGCGGCACCGGGGCACCCACGGTCTTGGTCACGGTCTGACCGGCTTGTACGGTGAAGGAAATGCCTTGGGACTGGTGACTGGTCCGGCGGGCTTCCAGCACGTGGTTCATCGTACTGCTCAAATGCCCGGTCCAGGAACCGATCCCACGGTACGTATTGTCCACCCAGATCTCAGCCTTGGGATCCTGGCTGGTACAAGTCACGGTCGCAAACTGCGCATCCAATTGGAAATTGACCACTTGGGTCTGACCGTCCCCTTTGACCTGAATGGTTTCAATCAAGGGACTGTATTCGTCTTTTTGCAGACGGACCTGCAAAGCTCCCCGTTGGAATTTTTCGTCGGACCGCAGCGGTGTTTCACCCAACACTTTGCCGTTGACAATCACCATAGCCCCGCTCGGTTCACTGCGGAAATCCAGGTAACTGTATGCCGGATCAAGGCTCAGGTTGTGCGTCTTGTTTTCAGACGAAACCGTGATCTTACCGGTTTTGGTCTCATACAGGGGATTTTCAATGCGGTAATAATACTCACCGTGGTTGATCTGACGTTGGAAGAAACCGTCCGCAATATACTCGGTATGCATCTCACAATCCGGTGTCTTCCCGATCGATACCGTCACATCTGCAGGTTGGATGTTCATTTTCAAGAAATTCGTAGTGGCTGTCACGTTGGTGACGGTCTGTACCACCGCATCGCTGCGCAGGGTCAACCGATACACCTTTCCCTCTTCAAGACGGACCGGAATCGGCGGTACATCCGTATAGCCTTTGCAAGAGAAACTCAAGTTCTTGGTTTGGTAAGGCACCCAGTACCAGATTTCCCCATCTTCCTGTTCCTGACGGTCAATGATGGCCAGGTTGGCACCGATGGACAACACCAGGGGGTATTTCAATTCATTGGTCACAGAGACCTTGATCAATGCACACAAGTTGTCATTCTGGTCCATTTTGGAAAAATGCACACGAGCATCCAGATCCATCGGGTTATGGGTCACCTCTCCGTCCAGGGACAGATTCAAGTTCTGCGCATAGGCTACAGTCGGGAGCAGCCAACACAAAGCGGTGAAAAACGCGAGCCAGGTTTTTCTCATAGTATCATAAAGTTAAGTTTGATTAAAAACTGCCAATGTCATACAGACCGAAATCCGGATCGGGTTCGGGTTGCCATGCCCGGATGTGGATAATCGGTTTGCGGTAATCATTCACATCCACCATCAGGAACAAATACCCGCTATCCCCATAGTTGGACGAATAGTAGTCTTGTTTGACCTGGATGGTATAGAGGTTGTTGTTGTTGCCCCGATTGGTCTTGTTGAGTTCGATGTTCGAAAACTTCAGGTTGATGTATTGCTTGTTGGCAAAACTGCTTCGGAGCTTGTCAATGTATTGGGCCTTGGTGTATTTGTTGTACTCGTAATCCACTTCGTTCATCTTGATGGCGTTTTCCACCTGGGCACGGTACACTTTACGGCCGGTAATGATGATGGCCTCATCCGAAAAGATGGATTCGATGTATTCCAGACGCTCAAGAGCAAATGCCGTCTTGTAGTTTTCCAGAAACTCAATCAGCACCATCTTGGCCCCATCGGTCCATTGTGTTTTGGAAACAATATCCTGTACTGTGGTTGATTCCAATGCAAAGGTCATACTGGAAATCAGCCCGTCCTCCTCAAATACGAAGACAATGTCTTCCACAAAATGACGGTCACTGGTAGAAAAGGAGAAGCGCATCGGGATGCTCCGGCAGAAGATCCGTCCATCAAAATTGAGGACTTCCACCTTCGGACGGTCAAGGACTTTGGCATTGCCGTATTTGAGCAGTTTGGAATAGATGTCATAACCTTCTTCTGTGAACAAGCTGCGGACATTCTCGTATTGTTTTTGCTCGACAGCATTCAGAATCTGCTCAATGGCCTTTTGATAAGGGGACGGATCTTTCACAGCAGCAAACTCATAGGATTTTTCGCTGGGAATAATATCGACCTGCTTCCGGATAGGATTGGCATTGGCTATCATGTTGGACACGGAATTGGAGACCGTCTGCTTGTCGGATACGGACAATGCGGCCTCCTGCTGCTTTTTCTCCAGACGGATACCATTCACATAAGCGGATTTAAAGTCCTTGGTGGACAGGACTCCGGCAATGCTTTCCAGGTCGGCGTGCATGTGCACCTCGTTGTCATAGGCATATTCAATCTTGATGTTGACCGACTTGACGGCACTGTTGGCCCTGAGTTCCAACACCCCGAGTCCGTCTTTGGCACCGGTCACCATGCTCCAGTCAAATCCGTCCCAGTAGGTATAGTCCAGGGAAGTTACCGGCTGGTCATTGTATTGAACCTGCAGCTTGGCCAGGGTCTCTTCCGGATCGGCATAACCGACAAAAGAAAAAGAAATGTTATCCAGCAATTCGTTGATCTTGTTAGGAATCCATACTACAGGCATAACAGACTCCCCTTTTTCGGTCTCGTAACTCATCTCGGTCGGATAAAGCAAGGTCCGGGTCAGGAGCTGTGCCCAATAGTAGTGCTTCAAAGCGGCATCGATCTTCAGTTCGGCTTCTGCACGTTCCGCCACGCGCAACATTTCGCGGATCCGTTCACGGCGCAGTTCGAAGATCTTCATCACTTCTGATTTCTCGATGTAGCGCAAGACCTTGTATTCTTTAGGCCCGTTCTGCAGAACCAGGCGTTTGCATTCGGTCAGGGTTACGGAAGAATAAGTTTCCACAACGGATTCAATATCCACATCGAGGTTGTATTGATTGTTGGTGTCCTCATACTTGCTGACAAAGTCCTCGGTGGCCTGAACGTGCACAAAAATCTGCTCTGAAACTTGTGCCAACGCATCATCGTTTGCCGCTTTGGCAGAACGGCCTACCCCCACAGCCCAAATGTATTTGGAGGACTTTGTGATTTCATCATAAGACTCCTGCGCATAGGTTGTCCCGCAGATAAGGAAAGATAATACAAACAACAGTCCGAGTATTGCCCGGGCAGAATAGTTAGCATTCATAGATACGCGTTTCTACAATAGTTAAGGTTAATTGCAAAAGTAGTCATTTTAATGAACTTCTCTGCAAAATATCGGTATTTTTATCATGGCCTTGCAAAAGCAATCCGAAGACCCTATCTTTGCTGGATAAAAAAAGAAAGTTTTTATATAAAAATCTCTATTATCATGACAATTAACGAATACCTGGATCAGAACAAAGAACGCTTTCTGAACGAATTGTTTGAACTCATCCGTATCCCTTCCATTTCTTCCCAATCCGAGCACAAAGCCGACATGTACCGTTGTGCGGAAAAATGGGTAGAACTGATGCTGGCTGCCGGAGCGGATCGTGCACAAGTATATGAAACCGACGGACACCCGGTCGCTTATGGTGAAAAAATCATTGACCCTGCCTTGAAGACCGTCTTGATCTATGGACACATGGACGTGATGCCCGTTGACCCGATCGACCTGTGGCACAGCGATCCGTTCCAACCCGAGATCCGCGACGGCAAGATTTGGGCCCGGGGTGCAGACGATGACAAAGGCCAAGCTTTTATGCATGCCAAAGCTTTTGAATACCTGGTGAAAACCGGACAACTCAAATGCAATGTCAAATTTATGATCGAAGGAGAAGAAGAAATCGGATCCCCGAACCTTCCCAAGTTCTGCAGTCAGCACAAAGACATGCTCAAAGCAGACATCATCCTGGTTTCCGATACCAGCATGATCGCTCCCGACATCCCGTCCATCACCACCGGCCTGCGTGGTCTCTCCTACTGGCAAGTGGAAGTGACCGGTCCTAACGCAGACCTGCACTCCGGACTGTTCGGCGGTGCGGTAGCCAACCCAATCAACATCCTGGCCAAAATGATTGCCGACGTGCTGGACGAAAACAACCACATCACCATTCCCGGCTTCTATGACGATGTACTGGAAGTAACTCCGGAAGAACGTGCCAAGATGGCAGAAGCTCCTTTTGATCTGGAAGCCTACAAACAATCCCTGGACATTGCCAAAGAATGGGGAGAAGCAGGTTTCAGCACCAACGAACGGACCGGTATCCGTCCGACTTTTGACATCTGCGGCATCTGGGGCGGTTACACCGGCGAAGGTGCCAAGACCGTACTTCCTTCCAAAGCCTACGCGAAGATCAGCTGCCGTCTGGTTCCGAACCAACAACACGAAAAGATCGGCAAACTCTTCCAGGAATATTTTGAAGCCCAAGCTCCTGAATGCGTAAAAGTAAAAGTGGATTACCTGCACGGAGGTCCCTCATATGTATGCCCCATCACCCTGGATGCCTACAAAGCGGCAGAGAAAGCCTACTTTGACACCTACGGACGAATGCCCGTTCCTGTACGCTCCGGCGGAAGCATTCCGATCATCGCTGCCTTTGAAGAGATCCTGGGCATCAAGTCCATCCTGATGGGCTTCGGACTGGGTTCAGACGCCATCCACTCCCCGAATGAAAACTACCCGCTGGAACAATTCTTCAACGGTATCCGCACCATTCCTGCCTTCTACAAATACTTCTGTGAATAGCCGGAGCGATGGACCGCACTGAATATTACCACAATTTTGGACAGAAACTGCTGGAAGACCTGCTGCGTCGCTGTACGGAGCAGGGACTTCAAGCAGGTATCCTGCTGGAAACCGAGGACCTGACCGACAAATGGGACAACATCGCCAAAGACTACCTGCGTGATGCCATTGAACAGCTGCAGGACTACCCGGAAGCGGCCATTGCCTGGGCCGGTTTCATTGGACTCGCCTATGCACAAGGCTGGGACGAGAACTGGGAGAAGATGCAGCAGTTGGGCTACAGCGACCTGCAAGGAGAACGCGGCTTTGATGACCTGGATGAACACATCCTGCAATACTGGCTGGGCTATGGCCTGGATAGCGAACAGGCCAAACGCTACAACGAGGCCTTGCTGAGTTGTGCCCAAACGGCCATCACGCACATCCGCAGCGAAAAAATTGAGGCACAAAGTGTGGATGCATTCTACATTTTTGCCGAAACTGTCCGCACCCTATTCCGAATCGGTGTCTCCCTGCGTCTGCACGACCTGGGTTACCGATTTGAGAAACAGAACTTATAGCTTAGAAAAATCATGAAATTCAAGCACTTACTAATAATAACAAGCACCATTCTCTCCATGATGCTGGCTGCCTGCAACAGCGATAACGCTGATAACAAGCAACCAGACCCGGAGCCCGAAACGGAGGATCTGACCCAGTTGACCCTTTCGACCACCGTCACCCATGCTGACGAGAAAGGTTTCTACCTGTATTTCACTGCAGGCGAAACAACAAAAACCATTGACTATGTTGTGGTTCCGTTTATCGAAGAAGCGGCAGCACTGGCCAATTTCGACCAGCACGAACACTTGAAATCCATACAGGTCACTTCCGAAGAACAACTCTTTGAATGTCCGGCTTTAGGTTCTTACGTCTTGCTGGCGAGACCGGTTTCGGAAAAAGGCACTCAGGGAGAAATCATCCGTACCACCGCCATCTGCGGAGAAGCCGGTATTGAGGTCCTGGCCTACGATACCATTATTCTGGATTACACGGTACGCATCTACAACCAGGAAAAATACGGTTATGCCGGTGTACTGGCCGTTTCCAATGAGGTTCTTCCCGACTTCGGCATGACCTTGGAAGAGTTGATCAAGACCTATGCTGAAATCGGTGGTTTTGCGTTGGATCCGCACAATACCCAACAATTTGCACCCCTGAACGGCGAGGCGAATTACAGCTACACCCTGGGCGTTGCCCTGATGGATCCGGACAACCAGTTTGTAGAAGCCTTCGGTATCCCCTTTGTCTCAGCCCAGGTACAACCGGATCTTGAACAACCAGAACCTATGACGGTCACAATCGAGAATATCGGCACGACCTACGCCACGATTACGTTCCAAATGAACGACAACACCCGCGCCTATTACCGGGCCATCATGAATGAAGAGGATTATCTGGACCTGATTTCCTTCGCTGCGACCCTGGACGATTATGACAATCCGGAGGATTACCTGCGGGATTACATCAGTTTCTACACCAACCCCTTGTGCGCGGACGAAGTTTACAAGTGGACCAACCTGGAACCCGACACCCGTTACTACGCCCTTGGGTTCCCACTCAATGCCAATGGCTTAGCCGGTTGGGGCACCGGTACGATTAAAGATTTCATTACCCAACCGATGTCCAACTGACCCTAGCCGAGGCGTAACCCTCATTTCCCAAAAACAAAAGAGGCTGACCGAAAGTCCAACGACTTTGAGGTCAGCCTTCTTGTTGGTATCAGGATGATGGGTTTAGAAGCGGAAGCCCAATCCGATATAGAACGTATTCCGTTTGCATGTGATATCGTCATCGGCATCAATATAACGGTTGATCAGCCCGAAATCATAACCACCGCGCAATTCGAAACGGTCCATCAATTCCAAGCCAAGACCCAGACCCAAGGAAAGGTCAAAACGTTTGAAGACACCTTCTCCTATGTCCTCTCCTTCAAATTCGCCTTTTCCTTTCCCAGAAAAGAGGTCAAAGCCCCCCTCTAAGTCGTATTCACCCATACCGGTCGTAGCAAAGCTGAGCGTGCTGGCCAAACCGACCACTGCACTCGGAACGGCAAAAGCCTTGATGCGAATATCCGGTGAAACGGCTACTGCGTATTGGAAACGGACCGGAACAGCCACGTAATGATCTTGAATTTTGAGTTTCATACCGGGCAGGATCATCGGAGCATCCCCCATCGGATAATCATCGTATTCCATGCTTTCTGATTCAGCGAACCGGGTGTAGGAATATTTCAGACCGGGTTGGATGGAGAACGCATGGATGCCGTTCTCACTCAATGCGATGTCATAAAAAGCACCTACATAAAAACCATTAAAAGGATCTGTCGATTCAACTTCATACCCGTCATTGAGACGCATAACTGAGTTTTCATAACCGGCTTCCACACTGATCTGTGCAGAAAGAGAGGTAGTCATCAGTCCTCCGAGGACTACTAACAAAAATGCATACTTTTTCATAACTTGTAGTAATTATTTTAATAATCAACAACAAATATAATGCAAAAAGCACTCTTTTTGTGACAAATTTTAACAAAAAAACCGGATAATTAGTTCAACTGACGGATAAAGTCCTGCAACACATCCTCCGAAACCGTTGACGAACAGACAGAATAATCAATCCGGAATGCACATCCGTTTTTGTAGTCCGAACAGCCGTATGCGGTCTTGCCCCGAAGCAGAACCCCGTTTCCACACTTGGGACAGACAACCCCGGTGCGACGCGACTGAGCAGCAGCGACGGGGGGCATCCCCGGCTGCGGGGCCGGTTGGGACGGAGCATGGAGTTCCTCCCGGACAATGCGTCGGACCATCTCTTTGAGTTCTTCCAGAAAAACAGGTGCCTGGTACTCCCCTTTTTCGATCATCCTGAGTTTGCGTTCCCATTGACCGGTAAGCTCTGCACTTTTGAGCAGGTCTTCACGAATCGTACCAATGAGTTCGATACCAGTCGGGGTCGGTATCAGATTCTTGCGTTCCTTGCGGATGTAGTTGCGCTTGAAAAGGGTCTCGATAATCGCCGCACGAGTGGACGGACGGCCGATACCGTTCTCTTTCAATGCCTCACGCAGGGACTCATCCTCCACGCCTTTTCCAGCCGTTTCCATGGCACGCAACAGCGTAGCTTCAGTATAGGGTTTTGGAGGAGAAGTCCAGGTTTCTTTCAACAAGGGCCGGTGAGGTCCGGATTCACCGACCACAAAAGCCGGCAGTACCGCTTCATTCTCCTCGGCCGATGCTTCTTGAGGCGTGTCTTGGGACGTATCTTGGGGTGTATCTTGAGGACCCTGCTCAAAAACCACCTTCCAACCGGGTTTGAGCACTTCTTTTCCCGTCGCTTTGAAGTCCACCGTTGCAACCCGTCCCAGGACCGTGGTTCTGGACAATTCACAATCCGGATAGAAAACGGCAATAAAATGACGGACAACCAGGTCATAGACCTTCATTTCCGGCTCGGACAATCCCCGCGCAGGAACTCCCGTAGGAATGATGGCATGGTGATCTGTGACCTTGGCGTTATCAAACACCTTCTTGGATTTGGGTAATTTCTTGCCGGCCAACGGCCCGGTCAACGATTCATACCCGGTGATACCGGCCAGAATACCCGGCACCTTGACGTACAGGTCTTCACTCAGATAGGTCGTATCCACACGCGGATAGGTAGTCACCTTTTTTTCATACAAGGCCTGAATATACTTCAAGGTCTGCTCTGCAGAGAAAGCGTATTTCTTGTTACAGGCGACCTGAAGGGAAGTCAGGTCAAAGAGTTTGGGCGCGGCTTCCTTTCCTTTTTTCTTGGTCACGTCCGTCACCGTAAAATCCGTATCACAAACCTGACGCAGGAAATCTTCCCCCTCTTCTTTGCTCGTGAATTTTCCTTTTACCGAAGAAAAAGTCACGTCCCGATAGAGGGTCTTCAGTTCCCAGTAAGGCTCCGGGCGAAAACCGTCAATTTCCTGCTGCCGACGCACGATCAGGGCCAGCGTAGGCGTCTGCACCCTGCCGATGGACAATACTTGACGGCTCGGTGCATATTTTATGGTGTAGAGGCGGGTGGCATTCATCCCCAAAAGCC
>CALCYB010000008.1 GCA_937906485.1 uncultured Rikenellaceae bacterium | reverse complement strand
GTATTCATAAGCCACCAATTCAACGGAGGCAACGGCAGCGGGATCGCCGCTGTCAAAATAGATGTTCAGGTCGATCACGGCAGTTTTGCCGGGTTCAAGAGCATAATTCAAATAGTCATAACCGGTGTTAAGTTCGTTACCGTCTGCATCGTAGCAGGAAAAATCAAGGGAACAATCGTTGATGGTGTATTTTCCTTCATTTTTGATCACAAAAGTGGCGTAGATGTCATCACTGTCCAATTGAACAGCAAATTTACCGCATTTGGGATGGTGGATACCCAGGTTCCAGCAACCGCCGATACCCAAGTCACCACGTTCAGGAATCAGGTGAATCAGACGCGGGTCATCCGCATATTTACGGATCACATCAGTCGTTCCGTCGGTAGAATGGTTGTCAATCACAATGAGGTTGAACTTGAAATCCGCCTTTTGGGAAAGCACCGAACGGATGGCATCTTCAATGGTGCGGATACGGTTGAACACCGGAATAATTACAGAAGCCTCGTATTCGAAAGCAGTTTCCGCAAAATGAATTTGCTTGAATTCAGGTTTCAGATAGCCACCGATACGTTTGAGGTATTCCGTGCAGATCTTTTCCATTTCAATCTGCACCTCACGGTTTTTCGGATCAACATAGTCAAAGATCTTTTCTCCTGACTTACGGGAGTCTTCTTCCACTTCGGTGTAGAGGTATTCATTGATATGAAGAATTTCACCCAATTCAGAAATGCGCAGACGCAAATCATACAACGCGCCGAATGCATAATCCTGATCCATTGCCGCAACAGCTTGTTTGAACGCATCGGTACGGAAGAAGAGCAACGAACCGAAATCGAAATCATCGCGCAAACTGCCGAATTGGTAATCAATGACAGGGAAGGCTTTCCGCTGTCCATCAGCCACACGGTAATGATCCGCATACAACATCACCGCACGGGTATCCGCAGCAATATTCAGTATCCGTTCTTCGGCATACATACCCATTTCAATACGGGTTTTTTGCGTATGCAATGACACATAAGGAGTTTCTACCTGTTGTGCAATTTCTCTGAGTTTTGCTGTTGAACAAATTTTTTCAACAACAAAAGTTTGAATTGATCCGATCATATTTGTCTGTAATTAAAATTATGTCTGAAAACAAGAAATAGGACTACAAATATACGCATTTCTAACAAGATGCCCTAAAAAAGAACACTTTATAATCCCAAATATTTCCGGAATACGGTTGCCACAATCCGATAAGGAGGATATTTTACTTTCAGATCCATCCATGTAGGGGATTCAAGCACACTGCGCAGCCGGGAAAAGGTCTCCACCGAATAACGGCCGTGGTAAGCCCCCATTCCACTCTTGCCCTGCCCGCCAAACGGCAGATTCCGATTGACCAGGTGCAGAACAGCATCGTTGATGCAGGCCCCGCCCGAGGGCACACGAGCCAAGAATTCGCGTCCTTGCCGTTTGTTGCCAAAGTAATACAAAGCCAGAGGAACCGGCTTGCTGTTGAATTGGGCAATCAGCTGTTCATCGTCATGATAGCCCATTATAGGAAGAATCGGACCAAAAATCTCCTCCTGCATCAACGGGTGATGCCGGGAGACCTGTACCAGCGTCGGTGCAAAAAACCGGTCTTCCTCCCGAAAATCTCCTCCGGCAAGCACCTGTGCCCCTTCCAGCAAACCGACCAATCGTTGCCAGTGCCGCACAGTAACGATCCGGGCATAGTGGGAAGACTTTCCGAAGTCCCCCTGAGGATTTCCGGACAAGACCACCATTTCCTGACGGCAAGCCTCCACGAAAGCATCCCTGACCGAATCCTCCACCCAGACATGATCCGGCGCCACACAGGTCTGTCCCGCATTCAACATCTTTCCCCAAAGAATCCTGCGGGCCGCAATCCTCAAATCTGCCTGCGCCGTCACCACACAAGGTGATTTCCCACCCAATTCCAAGGTGACGGGCACCCAGTTTCTGGCCGCCAGTTCCATCAACCGGCTACCGGTCTGAGGACTACCCGTAAAGAACAAATAATCAGGACCCTGCTCCAACACTTGCTCCAAACCCTCATGACCTGTCCGCAAAACGCGGACATACGTCTGCGGAAAACAGGACCCGAGCATCTCCTCCAACAAAGCAGCCACCGTCGGCGTTGTCTCAGCCGGCTTCGCCACCACACAATTACCGGCCGCGATGGCTCCCACCAGTGGCATCATCAACAACTGAAACGGATAATTCCACGGCGCCACCACCAGGACCACCCCATAGGGTTCCCGGACCATCCGGCTCCGGGAAGGGAACAAGGCCAAAGGACCAGCCACCCGCCGGGGACGGGACCAGCGTTTGAGGTGACGTTGCTGATAGCGGATTTCCCCCAGGACCAGGGCAATCTCCGTCAAATAACTTTCGCGAGCAGACTTCCCCAAATCCTTGTACAAAGCCGCTGCAATCCGGTCCTTGTACTGCTCGACAACACCTGCCAGATCCGCCAACGCCTTGCGGCGGAAAGCAACCGTACGGGTTGCACCACTGGCATAAAAAGACTTAAGATGCTCCAACATATAACAATTCGGTTTACAAACAAAAATACACTTTATTTCACGAAGTCCTATTATCTTTGCCCAATACATTTACTTCCATGAAACGCAGACTTCGCCGTCCCTTTCTCCTGATCGCCCTGATGGCGGTTGCCGCAATCGTCGGTATCTGCCTGATTCTTTCGGACCGCAGCAGCCCGGACATTGTCCGCCAGACTGCGGACTGCAATACCTGCGTTTCCATCAACGAATGGCTGACCAACGACCTGTGCCGACACGAAGGCACCCATCCCCTGGACCGGTACATTGAACGGTTCATGCAACGCTGGGAAATCAAGGGGGGCTCACTGGCCGTTATGAAAGAAGGCAAACTCATCTACGCCAAAGGATACGGATGGGCAGACGAGCAAGCCGGCATCCGCACAGACGCCCACCACATTTTCCGCATCGCCTCCCTCTCCAAACTGATTACGGCAACCGCCATCATGAAAATGGCAGAAGACTCCCTGCTGCGGCTGGACGAACCTGTTTTCGGTCCGGAGGGCATACTTAACCAACCCCAGTTTTCCAACTTACGGGACAAACGGATGACCAAAATCACCGTTGAACACTTGCTGCGCCATCAGGGAGGCTTTACCAACTCCCGAGGGGACCTGCTGTTTACCACCCGTGAAATCATGATCCGGGAAAAACTGGATACCGTACCGGACATGGACCGGGTCATTGAATATGCCCTGTCCCTTCGTCTGGGCTACACCCCCGGGCACAGTTCCCGTTACTCCAACATCGGCTACCTGATCCTATCCAAAATCATTGAAACCCGCAGCGGAACCAGTTACGAAAACTATTGTCAGGAAGCCATTCTCAAACCGGCCGGCTGTCTGGACATGCACCTGGCAAAAAACCGGTACGAAGACCGTTATCCCAACGAAGTCCGGTACTATGAATCCCACGATGCCACTCCCATTCCTGCCTACGACAACAGTGGGGACAGCCTCTACCGCAGCTACGGTGGAAACAACATTGAAGGCCTGTACGGTGCAGGGGGATGGGTAAGTTCTCCGGCTGAATTTCTTCGCCTGGTCGCCTGCATTGACGACGACCCGACGGTACCTGACCTGCTCAGCCAGGCTTCCATCCACAAGATGATGGAACGCCCCAATGGCGCATCTCCGATCGGATGGGCCTACGGCAGTCTGGAAGGAAACTGGATCCGGACAGGCACCCTGGCCGGCAGCAGCGCCATCGTCAAAAAACAGCAGGACGGCACGACCTGGGTTTTCATCACCAACACCAGCTCCTGGAAAGGGTCCCGTTTCCCCAGATACATCGAAAGCATGTTCCGGACAGGCTCATCCCGGGTCAAATCCTGGCCAGAAAAAGACCTGTTCGAACTCACATCTGCTGCTCATCACTGAAACTGTAATAACGGTCACCAGCGATGATGACGTGATCCAGCAAGACCATATCAAAGTAGTGCACCGCATCCCGGAGCACTTTCGTCTGCCGACAATCCTCGGCACCCGGATAAGGTTCGCCAGAGGGATGATTGTGTACCAGCACGACTGCACTGGCCGACATCTCCAAAGCTCTACGCACAATCATCTTTGCATCCACCACCGTTGCCGTCAGACCGCCGGTACTCATGCATTCCTTGGCAATAAGCCGATTCGCCCTGTTCAGATACAGCACCCAACACTCCTCATGCAACAAATCCTTGAGCAAAGGCCGCATCAGGCCTACCACGTCCGAGGAGCGGGTAATCTGCAAAGGACGACCCACATCGACCGTCGAAAGACGACGCGCCAGCTCCAGCGCTGCCAGCACCGTCACAGCCTTTACCTTTCCAACGCCAGGATGCGCTGCCAACACTTCGTATGAAAAATTTGCCAGACAACGCAGATCGCTGCGTGCCGCCGTATAAATGGATCTGGCCAGATCCACCGCTGACAACGAACGGGAACCCGTCCGCAGAACTATCGCCAACAGCTCCGTCACATCCAACGAAGCCGCGCCCCGACGCATCAGCTTTTCACGGGGCCTTTCCTCCAAAGTCCAATCCTTGATCCGCACAACAAAAAAAATCTTCCCAAATTTCAGGAAGATTTTCTTATCTCAATTACCTTTCGGTAAATTTTTACAATTTGTTTACGTAAACTGCGATTCCACTTTTCAAGTTGGCTGCTTTATTTCTGTGAATCACATTGATTTTCGCCAGTTTGTCGATCATTGCTGATACTTTGGGAAGAAGAGCCATAGCGGCTTCTTTGTCTGTTGTGTTGCGCAAAGCTCTGATTGCATTGCGTGTCGTCTTTGCATAATATTTGTTATGCAATCTACGTCTTTCACTTTGACGATGACGTTTGTCTGCTGATGCGTGATTTGCCATTATATTCTTTTTTTATTCGTAGTGGATAGGGGAATCGAACCCCTATTGCAAGAATGAAAATCTTGAGTCCTAACCGTTAGACGAATCCACCAGGCTACCCATTCAAGCACTGCTCTTTCTGAATGGGATTGCAAAGGTATACATAAAATCTCAACTTGCAAATTTTTTTGCAAATATTTTGATAAAATTTTATCCTACTTTTTCCAGTCAATTGTATAAATAATTGATTCTACGTTTCTTAGATAATTTCTTTTATCATACTTGGGTGCATACACAAATCCTTCAACCACCACCACCCGTTGGTTCAACTGGTCCATGTGGGCATGGAGAACAAACGGACCTCCCATAAAATCATTCTGCAGCTCCCACAACCCGCGCACTTCTACAAAGGAGCGGTTGCCGGATTTGATCCAACGCATGGTCGGTTCTGCCAACGCCTGTGCGGTGTACATGTAACTTCCTTCGCGTTTGCCAGGCACATTGGCCCGCATCACGCTGTCCCGACGACGGATGATATCCGCCAGGGTAAATGCATAATCCGGTCCCACCGGATAGGAATACACCAGAATGCTCTGGTTGACGTAAGTGGATTCCTGGGAAACCCACGCAAAACCATCCCTAAGACTCTTGAGGCTGAAACCGGTCGGATACATCGGTGCAGCACCGATCCGGTTCATGACTTCCTGTTGGACAGCCACATCGTTGAACTTGCGGTTGGATTGGATTGCACGCGTACGTTCGCTGCTTTCAAAGAAGTCCAGGATCTTGCGTTTGTTCTCCTGAAGGATGGACAAAGCATCGTTCCGGTCATGGGCATTCAACTGAACAACCGCCTGAGGGGCCGCCCATACGTTCTGACGGCAGAAAACACCGGTCGTGTCCTGATTCAGGTTCACGATCATGATGTTTCTATGCAGATAGAAGGATCCGGAAAAAGCATTGTGCGGCACATTGTACAACGTAAAATAGGGTTCCCGCTGAGGCAGCAGGGGATAATCCGCCGCCAACGTCTCCCGAATCTCTACCCCTAACTCACTGTTCCAAGTATCCCGGTCCACCACCACCAGCAGATCACCGGGTTTGCCGCTCACTTTGGGCATGTAGCTTTTTGAGGAATCCTTTTCCCCCGACTGCTGACCGCAAGCCACCAGCAAGGGCAACAGCAGCACAGATGCAATTCTGACAATACGGTTCATATCACTTATCTATTAAATCTGTTAAAATGGGTCATCAGAAAACAAAACGCATAAAGTCATTGGACAAGGCGAGCACCACCAGGGCCAACAACAGGAACATGCCGACCATTTGCGCATATTCCAGGAATTTGTCGGAAGGCTTTCGTCCGGTAATCATTTCAAACAGCACAAACAGGACGTGTCCCCCATCCAATGCCGGAATCGGCAACAGGTTCAGTACCGCCAGCATGATGGACAGCCACGCAGTGATGTTCCAAAATGCCTGCCAGTTCCATGCCGAAGGAAAAATGTTGCCAATGGCGATAAAGCTGCCGACCGACTTGTAGGCCTCGGTCTTGGGGGTAAAGATCAGCTTCAGTTCCTGAAGATAATCTCCGATGGTGGAGAAGGTCAGGTGAATACCGGCAGGGATGGCTTGCCACAGACTGTACTCCTTACGGGTAAAGGTCAGACCGGAGACATCCCCTTGCAGGAGGACCTGTATCTTGCCTGCCGGATCCGTAGCCAACGGAATGCACAAAGTATCTTGTCCACGCAGGAAGCGGACATCCACTACCGAAGCAGGATGCTCAGCCAAAGCCGCTCCCAATTCCGAGAAGTAGCGCACCGGTTCATCGCCCACCTGCAGAAAACGGTCTCCCGCCTGCAAGCCCGCTGAAGCATTCAACGACGTGTCGGGCACGGAGCCCACCAGGATCGGTACCGCCAAAGAGAACATTCCGGGGCTGTTGAGTGCCTCGGGCATGAATTTCGGATCCAGTTCCAATTCGAGGGTGTCGCCATCGCGCAATACCGTAGCCCGAGCAGCCTGCGAACGCACCAGCTCTATCTGCAGTTTCGAGAAATCCTCAACCGGTTCCCCATCAAAAGCCAGGATCCGATCCCCGTCACGGAATCCCATCTGACGGGACAAATCGTTGACCTGAACGCCATATACCGCATCTTCGTTACGCAAATATTCTTCGCCCCACACATAGAGAATGCAGCAATACAGCAGAATCGCAAAAATAAAATTGAACAACACACCACCGATCATCACAAAGAAGCGCTGCCAGGCCGGTTTGGTCCGGAATTCCCAGGGCTTGGGCTCCTGGGCCATGGCCTCCTTGTCCATGGACTCATCGATCATCCCGGAAATCTTGCAGAACCCTCCCAACGGGATACAACCGATCCCAAATTCGGTATCACTTTTCTTGGGCTTGTACTTCAACAAAGCCGGAGGGAAGAACAGATAGAACTGTTCCACGCGGATTTTAAAGATTCTTGCAAAAATAAAGTGCCCGAACTCGTGAATCACAATCAGGAGCGACAGGGCCATGATCATCTGTAGTATCTTAATCAGTATCTCCATAATCTAATCTATCATCTTCTGTTTCTATTTCTTTCTATATAGGGTATCTTTTCCCGTAGGGTATCATTTCATCAATTCCCGAGCCCGGATTCTGGCCCATTCGTCGGTACGCACGATGTCCTCATAGGAAGGATCACCCACAACCGGCATGGTGGCAACCACTTGTCCGACCACCTCCGGAATCCGACAGAAAGGCAATTCTTCCCGCAGGAAAGCATGTACGGCCTCCTCGTTGGCGGCATTCATGGCACAAGGCACATTCCCGCCCCGGGCCATGGATTCATAAGCCAGGCGGATACAGGGAAAACGTTCCAGATCCGGTTCAAAGAAGGTAAAACTTCCAATTTTGGCAAAATCCAGCCGCGTAGTGGAAAGACTGGGCCGCTGGGGATAAGCCAGGGCAAACTGAATCGGAATCCGCATGTCCGGATTGCTCATCTGTCCCAACACGGTACCATCCGTAAACTGCACCATCGAATGGATGATGGACTGCGGATGCACCACAATCTGAATATTCTCGGGAGCGATATCAAACAACCACCGGGCTTCAATCATTTCCAGCCCCTTGTTCATCAACGTAGCACAGTCAATGGTAATCTTGGCCCCCATATCCCAATTGGGATGCTTCAATGCCTGTTCCTTGG
>CALCYB010000007.1 GCA_937906485.1 uncultured Rikenellaceae bacterium | reverse complement strand
GTTGTGGTGCGTGATGAAGGGACGGGCGGAGGCTCCACCGGGAATCGGTTGCAGCACGGGGGTATCCACTTCCAGACAGCCTTGTTCGTTGAAGTAATCACGCATGGCGGTCATAATTTTGGAGCGTTTGATGAACGTCTCGCGTACTTGCGGGTTGACGATCAGGTCCACATAGCGCATGCGGTAGCGTTGTTCCGGGTTGCTGAAGGCATCAAACACTTCGCCTTCCTTTTCTTTGACGATGGGCAACACGCGCAGGGACTTGCTGAGCACCTTCAAGGTCTTGGCATGGATGGAGAGCTGGCCGGTCTGGGTGATGAATGCGTAGCCGGTGATGCCGATGATGTCTCCAATATCCAGCAATTTCTTGAATACCTGATTGTAGAGGGTCTTGTCCTCATCCGGGCAGATTTCATCCCGTTTGATGTATACTTGGATCTTCCCGGTTTCATCCTGCAGTTCGATGAAGGAAGCAGCCCCCATGATGCGGCGGCTCATGATCCGGCCGCCAATGGAAATCTGGCTGAACGGGCATGTTTCCGGGTTGTATTTTTCCTTGATTTCTTTTGTGGTGGCGTTGACCTCGAATAAGGGAGCGGGGTAGGGTTCGATTCCCAATTCCCGTAATTTGGTGACGGCATCCCGTCTGTTTTGTTCCTGTTCGTTCAGTTCTCGAATTTCCATAAAAATGAATATCAATGGTTAAACTGCAAAAATACATCATTTCCCCAAAAAATCATAAAAAAAGAGGCTCTTCCCTTAATCCGTTTTCTGCGGATCAGTGGAGAGCCTTTCTTTATGATGGAGTTAGAGGGCTATTCAAACATCGTCGGGTCGAAACGGACGCCGTTGTATACCATAACACCTTCGCTGTTGCTGCCTTCAAACAAGAAGATGTAGTCGCCTGCTTCCAGACCTTCTCGGCTGAATACGTAACCTTCTTCCGTTTTTGCAGCAGCCAGGGCTTCTGTTCCCACGTCCTTGAGCCAGAAGAACGCTTTGATGGCTTCCCATCCTTGATCAAAGTAATTGGCGCACGATTCGTACAGGCCGGCAGCTCCGCTGAGCTTGATGACTGCATCGTTGACATGGACCGGTACGCTCAGGTCGTAGCCACCGGAACCGTGGTTGACGACAGTTGCATTGCTCAAGTCGATGGTGGGTTCGTCGTTACCGGTGGGGGACAGTGTGGTAATGTGGATCGGGGTGTGGTTCCAATCGTAAATGTTGGTCGGGTCGGAGCTGTTGGGGTCAACATAGAACACCATGACCGTGTAGTCGTGTTCGTTTTGGAGATCTTCGATGAGAACATCGTCAACGCCCATCATGGCCACATCCTGGAGGTACTCGCCGATGTTGTTGTAACCGTACATGAGCGCCAGGTTCTGCAGTCCGTAGTAAGCGTGGATGATGGCATTGTTTTCGTATCCTTCGTAGCTTTCGGTGGACATCCATTCAAAATACCAATATTCGTTATTGCTGCTGGGGGTTACCGTAAAGGATGCGGTGGTGTAGCCTACTTCCAGGTTGGAGATTTCAAACGTATGTTCGACATCGGCTTCCTCGGTGGTGAACTCCGTACGGTAGAGGGGGGTGGGTTGCAGGTAGTCAAAGGCTACGACCATGTAGGTGTAGTCGGGTTGCAGGCGCTCCGGATTGAGGGTCTGTTCTCCCTTGTAGATATAGTCTTCACGGTCGGGGTTTTCCATCATGAAGTTGATGATGTCTTCGTCGTATTCATAGATGTCAAAGTTGATCAGTTCAGCAACGGTAATCACGCGGGCAAAGAACCAGCTGTCGTCCCTGCTGGGAGTCACGGTGATGTTGGCTGAGGTTTCACCCACTTCGTTGATGGTGATTTCCAGCGTGAGCTCTTCCGGTTCCGGTTCTCCTTCCAGGGTGACGGAGACGGTGCCCCATTCGGAATCAGTATATTCTTCTGATGAAGAAACGGCTTTTACGGTAAAACTATAGGTGCCGGGTTCCAGGTCGTTGAAAGAAACACTGGTTGCAGTAGTGGTTTCTTCTGTTTGCTGATTGAGTTGGTAGGCGTAGCCGGCAGCGTGCTCGATGGCAGCCCAACTGATGGTGAACGAGTTTTCGTCAGAAGCTGTAACTTCAGGAGCCGGGGTTTGCAGCTGGATCGGATCTACCGGATCAGGAGTCGGCTTTTTTTCTTCTTTTTCACAGGCGACAATGGCCAGAAGGGAAATTAATGCCCAAGGAAATAATTTACGAAACATAGTGATATAATATTGTTATTTTTTCAATGATTTTGCGAAATTAATACAATTATTTGAATAATTTGTAAAGTTTTTACAAAATTATCATTTTTTTTGTTTTTACTTGTCAATTCCGTTAAATTTGCAAATTATGGCAATTGATAAAAAATGGATAACGAAAGAGCCGGGAGATCCCGCATTGGTGAATAAGTTGGCTGCCGATCTGGCGGTTGACCGGGTCCTGGCTGAATTGTTGGTCCAACGAAATATCCGCACCTATGAGGAGGCCCGTAATTTTTTCCGGCCCGACCTTACCAAATTACACGATCCTTTCCTGATGAAAGACATGGACAAGGCGGTGGAACGTTTGGATCAAGCTATCGATCGGGGAGAAAAAGTCCTGATTTATGGCGATTATGACGTGGATGGAACGACAGCTGTCGCATTGTTCTATTCCTTTATCAAGAATTTCAACACCAATTCGGATTATTATATACCGGACCGTTATGACGAAGGCTATGGTATTTCCTACAAGGGCATTGATTATGCAGCTGACAATGGTTTCACGCTGATTGTGGCCCTGGACTGTGGAATCAAGGACATTGAAAAAGTGGCCTACGCCAAACAGAGAGGGGTGGACTTCATTATTTGTGACCACCACCTTCCGGATGAACAGTTACCTGCAGCGGTGGCCGTCCTGGATCCCAAACGCACCGATTGTCACTATCCTTTTGATGACTTGTCCGGATGTGGCGTCGGGTTCAAACTGGTACAGGCCTATGGGTTGCGTCGCTCCCTGCCGTTCGAGTGGGTCATCACGCTGCTGGACCTGGTGGTGGTGGCGCCCTGCACCGGCAACACCCTTGCAAAGCTGGCCCACGGCATTACCGACAGCGCCGTCACCATGGCGGCAAAGGCCCATCTGAGAAACGGCAGGCCCC
>CALCYB010000006.1 GCA_937906485.1 uncultured Rikenellaceae bacterium | reverse complement strand
CCTATTGAACATTCTGGGCCTGTTGGACAACCCTACCGGTGGCAGTTACCGGCTGCTGGACCACGAAGTCGCCCAGCTCAAGGAAAAAGACCGCACCAAATTCCGCAAAGGAAACATCGGTTTTGTCTTCCAGAGTTTCAACCTGATTGATGAACTGAACGTGTTTGAGAATGTGGAACTGCCCTTGCGTTACCTCAACATCAGCGCATCCGAACGCAAAAAAAGAGTGACCGAAATGCTCAAACGCATGAACATCAGCCACCGCGCCCAACACTTTCCGCAACAGCTCTCCGGAGGGCAGCAACAACGGGTCGCCATTGCGCGCGCCGTGGTGTCCAATCCCAAACTCATCCTGGCCGACGAACCGACCGGTAACCTGGACTCAAAGAACGGCAAAGAAGTGATGGACCTGCTCAGCGAACTCAATGCGGAAGGGACCACCATCGTCATGGTGACGCACTCTCAAAAGGATGCAGCCGTCGCCCAACGGATCATTAACCTCTTTGACGGCCAGATCGTCAGTGATGTCAAAAACGAACTGTAATGAAAACATTTGCCTCCAAAATCCTCAATATCATCGGCATGGCGGTTGCCTTCGCTGTCTTCTACATCATTGTCCTGCAAGTCCATTACGACCTTTCGTTCAACAAGGGAATTGACGAAAGCGAGAAGATCTATGTGCTGTCTGCCGCCTCGTTCAACGGGGATGACAAAAGACAGTTGAGTTTCTGCCGGCCGCTGGCGGAACTCGCCCTGACAGCCTCGCCGAATATTGAGTATGGAGGCGTCATCAACCTCTGTCAGCTGGGCCGGCAACTGGTCTATGTAGAAAAACATGAAGAAAGGATACCCTGCGAGATGAACCTGACCACCTTCAGCGGAACAGCCCTACAAGCGGTCGGCATGAAAGCAGTGGCCGGATCACTGGAAGAAGTTGTAGGCAACAACACCCTGGCAATCAGCGAATCAACCGCAGAAAAATTCGGACTTCAAATCGGAAGCCAGGTAGCCATCCCATACAATGGTGTTCACCGTCCCTATACCGTCATGGCCATCTGGGAGGACTTTCCGGAAAACACCCACCTGAGCAAGATTGAAGCCCTCACCAACCTGATGGAAGCCTCACTTACGGACGCTACCGAGTGGGGATACACCTATCTGTTCAAAGTGCATGACACGCATCAGAACGAACAGATGCAGGAATTGCTGACCCAGGTCATTCTCTCGTATTACGAAGAACAACTCACGGCAATGGGTGCCCAAGCGGAAGCCGCCGGGATAACCAAAGAGGAATTAGCCCTGAGGGTCAACAAACTCATGGAGATGGCGACACCGGAATTCATTCCCTTGAACAACCTCTATTTTCACGACAACATCCAGACCCCGATCCAGCAAGGAAACCGGACAACAACCTTGGTACTGCTCATCGTTGCCCTGCTGGTTGTCAGCATTGCCTTCATCAATTACATCAATTTCTTCTTTTCACTCATCCCGGTCAAGATCCGTTCCATCAACATCCGGAAGGTACTGGGCAGCAGCCGCGGCCAACTGATCCTGTCCTTGACCAAAGAAAGTCTCCAGCTGATTCTCTGTGCCTTGCTGCTGGCCGCCATGCTGGTTGTGCTGTTTAAAAAAACGCAACTCGTACATTTCATTGACGCAGACATTGCTTTCCAAAGCCATCCTTACCTGACCTTGGCAACCGTCTTGATAGCCCTTTCCAGCGCGGTCCTGGTGAGCCTGTACCCCGCTTTTCACATCACCTCTTTTCAGCCGTCCATGGTATTGAAAGGTTCTTTCGGATCCAGCCGCGCAGGGAGACACCTGCGTAACGTTCTGATCGGCGTCCAGTTTGTCATCTCATTCTGCCTGATCATCTGTACCCTGTTCATCAAAATGCAACGGCAATACATGATGGATTTTGACATGGGATTTGACAAGGAACAATTGCTGTATGTCTTCACCTCCCAAGAAATCGGAGCCATGGCCGATCAGGTGGAAGAACGCCTCAAAGCGAATCCCCAGATCAGCGACGTCACCTGGAGCGCAGGAGAACTGATTGCAGAGATCCGGATGGGCTGGGGACGCAGCTACAAGGACCGGAGCATTTCGTTCCAATGTTATCCGGTGGCGGATGACTTTCTGGAATTCATGGACATCCAGATTACCGAAGGACGCAGTTTCCGGCCCGAGGACCGACATAGTGAAAACGGCGCATTCATCTTCAACGAAGTTGCCCGACGGGAGTACGCACTGGTACTCAATGACCAGCTCAAAGGTCACCGTTCGGATGCCCCGATTGTGGGATTCTGCGAAGACTTCAGTTTCCAGTCCTTGAAAGAATCTGTCCATCCGTTTGCCCTCTACCACTATGGACAACACCCTTGGTACACGCTGACGACAGCCTTTATCCGGGTCACACCCCATGCGGACTACCCGAGTCTGATGCGTTACATCACTGAGGTCTTGAGTGAATTTCAGCCCGAAATAAGTCCCGACCAATGGGAAGTGCTGTTTTTCGAAGAAAATCTGAACGACACCTACCGCAAAGAACAGGAATTGTCCCAACTCATCAACCTGTTCAGCATGATTGCCATCATCATCTCCCTGATGGGCGTATTGGGACTGGTCCTTTTTGAGACCGAACACCGCCGCCGCGAAATCGCGCTGCGCCGGGTACATGGAGCTACCGTCCAGGATATCCTGAAGATGTTCTCTGTACAGTTTGCCCGGATCATTCTGGTCTGCTTCGTCCTGGCTGCACCGCTGGCAGGGTTCATCGCCCGGCAGTACATCCGCGGTTTTGCACACCAATGTCCTCTGTACCCCTGGGTATTTCTGGTCAGTCTGCTGTCCGTGATGGCCTTGACGGTTGGGGTGGTCATCCTCCGCAGCTATCGTGCCGCAACATCGGATCCGGCGGCTGCACTCAAAACCGAATAATTTTATACCTTTGTGTACCATTTTGTCCCATCCACGACCATGAAGAAAGGAAAGATTTTAGTTGTTGATGATCACGCCGGTATCCGGTCTGCCCTGCAGATGCTGCTGTCCAAGCATTTTGCCCAGGTCGAAATGCTCCCCTCTCCGCGGACCCTGAAAAACCGGATGGAAACCTTCCGCCCCGATGTCATCCTGCTGGACATGAATTTCCATACCGACATCAATACCGGCAACGAAGGACTGTTCTGGCTTTCGGAGATTAAACGGACGGATCTGCCCACGGAGGTCGTTCTCTTTACCGCTTACGCAGACATCCAACTGGCGGTAGAAGGCATGAAACGGGGTGCCTTTGATTTTGTGGTCAAGCCCTGGGACAATGAAAAACTGGTAGCCACCTTGAAAGCCGCCTACCTTGCTCTCCACAAGGACAAAAAGCAGGCTGCGGTCCTGCCGGCTGCTCCCACCGATCCCATGCTCTGGGGCAAGGGTCCGGCCATGGCCCATATCCACAAGACGGTCGAGAAGATCGCCCCCACACAGGCCTCCATCCTGATTACCGGCGAAAACGGAACCGGAAAAGATGTGCTGGCAGCCGAAATCCACCGCCTGAGCGACCGCTCCTGCTCGCCGCTGGTGAGCGTGGATGTCGGAGCCATTCCGGAGACGCTGTTTGAAAGCGAACTCTTCGGACACGTCAAAGGGGCTTTTACCGATGCCCATCATGACCACGTCGGCAAATTCGAACAGGCCCAAGGAGGTACATTGTTCCTGGATGAGATCGGCAACATCCCGTTGCACCTGCAAGCCAAACTCCTGCGGGCCCTGCAGAACCGTTCCATCACCCGGGTCGGAGACACCAAGGCCATCCCGATTGATATCCGCCTGATCTGTGCCACCAACAAAGAACTGGAAAAGATGATTGCGACAGGACAATTCCGGGAAGACCTCTACTACCGGATCAACACGATGCACCTGCACCTGCCCCCTTTGCGCGAGCGAAAAGATGAGGTATCCGCTCTTGCCCGTATGTTTATCCGCAAGTATGCCGAAAAATACCGGCGCCCTGTCACCGAGCTCTCTGCGGAGGCCGAAGCCTTGCTCCTGAGCCATGATTGGCACGGCAACATCCGGGAGCTGCAGAACTGCATCGAAAAAGCCGTCATCCTTTCAGACAACCCCTGCCTGCTGGCTGCAGACATCCAACTGCCCCAGACAGCAGCCAGTATGGTTCCCAACACAGAAGATACCCTGCAGCAGACGGAAGAAAAAGCCATACGGGCCGCGATGGCCCGCTTTGGAGGCAACCTGTCCATGGTCGCCAAGTCCCTGGAGATCAGTCGGCCAACCTTATATGCCAAACTGAAGAAATACAACATCTGACCCTCGGACCTCTGACCATGACCCTCCCGCAAATGCTCCTGCTGCTGTTACCGGCACTCCTTCTGACCTTGATCATTACATCAAGTGTCATTTCCCGCCGGATGCGCAAGAAGGTCAATTACATGCTGGATGCACTGGAAGACAACGAACTCAATTTCCGTTTTGACGAGAAACCTCTTTTCGACCGGAGTTTCAACAAGACCCTGAACCGGTTGCGCAATATTTTCGACAACAAACGCAAAGAAATCCTTGAGCAGGAGAACTATTTCGGTCAGATGCTGGATCATGTCACAACCGGAATCGCCGTCATCCAACCCAGTGGCCGCGTCGCTTATTCCAACAACACGGCACTGGCCCTGCTGGGCATGGCTACCTTCAGCCACGTCCGGCAGCTGCGCACCATCAGCGAATCGTTGTACCAGACCTTTCTGACCATCAATGACCAGTCGTTGGAAGAACGGGCGGAATACTACAACGAAAGTGGGAAAATCACCCTTTCTCTGACCGCCTCCAGCGCAACCATCGGGAAAGAGACCGTACGGATCATTGCCTTGAACAACATCAGCCAGGAAATGGCCGAAAACGAGCAGGAATCCTGGTCCAAACTCATCCGGGTACTGACCCACGAAATCATGAACACCGTGACACCGATTGCCTCTCTGAGCGATACCCTGCTCTCCGGAGACGCTTCCCAGGAGGATATCAACAGCGGACTGGACAGCATCTCCCAATCCTCCAAGAGCCTGATCAAGTTTGTGGAGAACTACCGCAAACTCACCCGCATCGCTACCCCGGTCAAGAAAGCCATCTATGTGTCCGACCTGATAGAACGGGTACTTCACCTGACCCGGGAACAAATGGCCATCGCCGGTACAACATGTACCTTTGTGGAAAAATCCGAAGACATCCTGCTGTACGCCGATGAAGGGCAGATTGCTCAAATCATGATCAACCTTATCAAGAATGCGGTTCAGGCAGATGCCCGTCACCTGACCATCACCGCAAGCATCAATCTTCAGGAACAGGTCATCATCCAGATCGCCAACGACGGACACCCCATCAGCCCCGAAAGTCAAGAGCAGATCTTCATCCCGTTCTTTACGACCAAGCAGGACGGAACCGGGATCGGGTTGAGTCTGTCCCGCCAGATCATGCGTCTGCACAACGGCAACCTGCAACTGACCCGCAGCGACTCCCAAAGCACCATCTTTACCCTAACGTTCCGTTGATTCCGAAACGCTTGCCGCTGTTTCCGAAG
>CALCYB010000005.1 GCA_937906485.1 uncultured Rikenellaceae bacterium | reverse complement strand
ACCGTGCCCCATAGTGGTTTCGGACTGGGCTTTGAACGCCTGTTGCTCTTTGTGACCGGTATGGCCAACATCCGTGACGTCATCCCCTTCCCCAGAACACCTAAAAACGCAGAATTCTAATGTTGATCATCGGTATCGCAGGAGGAACCGGCTCTGGCAAGACGACGGTCGTAAAGAAGATTGCAGAACTGCTCAGCAAGGATGCTGCCGTCATCATCCCCCAAGACTCCTACTACAAGGACCAGAGTCATCTGCCGCTGGAAAAACGGCAGGAACTGAACTTTGACCATCCGGACGCCATTGACTGGCCCCTGCTGATCGAACAGCTCAAGGCATTGAAAGAAGGCAAGGCCGTAGACCAACCCGTCTACTCCTACCTTACATGCTCGCGTTCGACCACAGAAACCGTCCACATCGAACCGGCCCAGATCATCATCGTGGAAGGGATTCTGATCTTCAGCTGCGAAGAACTTCGCAACCTTCTGGATATCAAAATCTTTGTAGATGCAGAAGCGGATGACCGCCTGCTTCGGGTCATAGCTCGGGACATCATGGAACGCGGCCGCAGTGTATCCAAAGTCATGGAACGCTACGAGCAGACCCTCAAGCCCATGCACCTGCAGTTCATTGAGCCGACCAAACGTTATGCTGACCTGATCATTCCCCAAGGCGGACACAACCAGGTGGCGATTGACGTACTACTGGCTACCATTGAAAAAGCATTACAGAACAATTGACGCAAATGGACTTCCAATCGTTCTGGGAACGGCTACTGCAAGCTCTCAAACAAAATCAGGCGGGACTTTACCTGACGGTATCGTTCCACCTGATTTTGCTCATTATCTTTCTCTCCTACTCCATCAACAGCCTGGTACAGGCGGAAACTTCGTTTGTGTTTGACTTTACCGGAGTGGAACAGCAGGAAGAAATCAAACGGTTGGAGGAAATGAAAAAAAGCGTCGCTCAAGAGATTGACGCCCTCCTATCCGGTTCCTCTTCCTCCTCGGCCCAAGTCAGAAACGTTGCGGTCAATATGCAGGACCGGAGTGGAGAACGCCTCAAAGACGACCGGAGCAAGAATCCGAGTGAGGTCTATGACCAAGCCCGCGAATTGCAGGAAAAATTGAATGCCTCCCGTCGGGAAGCTCTGCGGGAGCTGGATTCGGAAGAGGATGTGTCCATCCATGAAGAAGAAGTATCAACACAGACCGAAAAATACACCGGAGCATCGGTTGTTTCTTGGCGGTTGGACAAACGGGAAGCCCGCTGGCTACCGCCCCCTGCCTACAAATGTCCGGGCGCCGGAGACGTAACGGTAGCCATTGTGGTCAATCACAAGGGGTATGTAACCACCGCCCGAATCATCGACGAAGTCTCTTCTTCGGACGATTGTCTGCGGGAATTCGCTATAAAAGCGGCCAAAAAGTCCCGTTTTAACGGGGTAGGTAACGATCAGAAAGGGTCCATCCCGGAACGGCAGGCCGGAGAGATTGTGTACCGGTTTATTGCCCAATAGAGGACGCTCCATCCAGGGCCGTTTGAATGACCACATCAATGGGCGCAATCAGCGGATAGAATGCCGCATCATCCATGGCAGAATAACGGCCGATCATGGCTCTGAGTTGGGTCAATACGATTTCCCGGGAGATTTCCCACTGCTTCAAATCCACTTTCAACCCTTGCTCTCGCACATAGGCCAGGTAATGCTGTTCGATGGCCAGCTCATCCAGCAACCGGTTCAAGGCATCCAGGTCCTGTGCCTGTTGAAGGGCCTTGCGGTGAAGATCCGCTTGTTGCAGGCTGAAGCGGCCCTGCAATCCCATCCGGTTCATGGACACCAGCAGATCGGTTACCCCCACCGTATCCACCGGCACAAACACATCGGGAATGATTCCGCCTCCACCATAGACCGGACGTCCTGCCACCGTATGGAACAACAGGCTGTCGTTCTTGGGGATGCTGTCAACATCCGTCATTTCACCGTGACGGTAACGTTCCAGCAGGTCCGTTCCATAATCCGTTTCGTTGCTGTAGGGCTTCTGGATACAGCGTCCGGAAGGTGTATAGAAGCGGGCCACGGTCAGACGGATACCGGATCCGTCGGAAAAGTTGACCGGTTCCTGCACCAGCCCTTTACCAAAGGAACGGCGGCCGTACAAAGTACCCCGGTCATTGTCCTGGATGGCTCCAGCAAAAATCTCACTCGAAGACGCAGATATCTCATCAATCAGCACCACCAGTTCCAGGTCCTGGCACACCCCGCGGCCATCGGCATGGAAATCCTGACGAGGTCGTTCGCGACCTTCCATATAGACGATCAGATCACCCTTTGAGAGAAATTCATTGGCCAGCAGCAAGGATTGGTCAAAATATCCGCCGGTATTGTCCCGCAAATCGAAAATCAGCTTGCGCATTCCGGCCTGTACCAGTGACGGCATCGCGGTCATGAATTCCATATAACTGGTCCGCGTAAACTTGGAGAGTTTCATGTAGCCGGTGGTATCGTTGATCATGTAGGCCACATCCAGGCTCTTGACCGGAATCTTCCCACGGGTGATCTCAAAAGGGACCACGGTACCATCGCGCAGAATCTCCAGTTTCACACGAGTTCCTGAAGGGCCTTTCATCCGACGCACCATGCTGTCCTGGGGAAACTTCACTCCTGCCACCTTTTTTCCGTCAATGCTCAGGATCCGGTCTCCCGGCATCAGACCAGAGCGCTGCGAGGGGCCTCCGGCGATGACCGAAGCGACAATGGCCGTATCCTCCGGTACATTGAACATGATGCCAATACCGTCAAAATTCCCTTCCAACTGCTCATCGGCCTGTTGCAATTCCACCGGAGGGAGATAGACCGAATGCGGGTCGAGCTTCTGGAGAATCTCCGGCAACAGTTCCTCGGTCAATGCTGCATGATCCAGACTGTCAACATAATGCTGGTCAATCTGACTGAGCACCAGCTCAAGCTTGTCCCAATGATGCCGGTTTTGCAGTACGCGGGTCATCTGGCGAAGGTCTGACACCCGGGTAATCAAAGCGCCAATCAATAAAAAAACGACTGCACCCAGGACTTTTTTTAACGGCTTTTT
>CALCYB010000004.1 GCA_937906485.1 uncultured Rikenellaceae bacterium | reverse complement strand
GTTTCTTTGCATCGGTCTGGAAGTAACGGTCTTTGCTTCCGTTTTCCATAGCTGCGATAGAACCCATACCACGGTATACTTTATATTTTCTACCCTGGAATAATTCAAATGTTCCCGGGCTTTCATCACATCCTGCAAACATACTACCCATCATGCAGACATTACCGCCGGCTGCAATAGCTTTGGTCATATCGCCGGAGAACTTAATACCACCGTCTGCAATAATCGGCACACCATATTCTTTTGCCACTTCGTAACAATCCATAATAGCGGTAATCTGCGGTACACCGATACCTGCTACCACACGGGTTGTACAGATGGATCCCGGACCGATACCCACTTTCACCGCATCAACTCCGGCTTCAGCCAGGGCCCGCGCACCGGCAGCCGTTGCCACATTCCCTGCAACAATTTGCAGATGCGGGAAGGCTTCCCGTACTTTTCTGATCACTTCCAGCACACCCACAGAATGCCCGTGAGCCGTATCCACCACCACTGCATCCGTATCCACAGACACCAGACGTTCCACATGCTCCAGGGTAGAAGCATTTACCCCTACCGCTGCCGCCACCAGCAGACGACCTTTGCTGTCCTTGCTGGCAGTCGGGTTGTTCTTGATTTTGGTAATATCCTTGTAGGTGATCAGGCCGACCAGTTTCCCATCTGGCTCAACCACCAGCAATTTTTCAATTTTGTGCTTGCGCAACAAAGCAGCCGCAGCCTTCAGGTCTTCCCCGTTGCGGGCGGTGATCAGGTTTTCTTTGGTCATCACCTCGCTGATCGGTGTACGCATGTTGTCCTGGAAGCGCAGGTCTCGGTTGGTCACAATACCTACGAGGTATCCCTGATGATCCACGACCGGAATGCCACCAATGTGATTTTCCTTCATCAGACGGAGTGCATCACCGACAGTCTCTTCCGGGTGAATGGTCACCGGATCATAGATCATCCCGTTTTCGGCACGTTTGACCCGACGAACATGTTCCATCTGGTTTTCGACCGGCATGTTTTTATGAATCACACCAATACCTCCTTCACGGGCCATAGCGATGGCTGTCGCTGATTCGGTAACGGTATCCATAGCAGCCGACACAATCGGAGTATGCAGGATTATGTCTCGGGTAAAATAGGATGATATATTCACTTCTCTGGGCAGAACCTCAGAACGGGCCGGCACCAAAAGAACATCATCAAAGGTCAGACCTTCCGGAATGTTAAAATGTATCAGTTCTTGCATAGGGCTGTTTTTTTAACGTACAAAGTTATAAAATATTCCTTGTCTTGTATTCCTCTCCTCCAATCTTTTTTCCAAAAGACGAAGTAATTCCACATTTCGTATGGAACCCCAAGGCATATCGGCCACAAAACGGGGCGGAACTTCGCCGGCAAAGCGTTCGATGTAGAGGTCAGGACGCAACTGCTCAAGCAGATCAATGAAGAAATCCAGGTATTCAGACAAGGAAAACTGAACAAAGTCCTGGGGCGAATCCCGGAATTCCTGTTCGATCATCGTCCCCCTGACAATCTGCAGCTGGTGAAATTTCACAGAATGCAGCGGAAGGGAGTTGATCAGTGGCGCCATCGCCAACATGTCCTCACGGGACTCACCGGGCAATCCGAGAATAAAATGCGCACCGGTCTTGATGCCCCGCTCGGCAGTCATCCGGACAGCGCGCTGGGCACAGGCAAAATCATGACCCCGGTTGATGCGCAAAAGGGTCCGGTCATAACAAGACTCAATCCCGTATTCCACAATCACAATGTGCTCTTTGGACAAGGATTCCAGGTAATCCAGCACCGCTTCATCCACACAGTCCGGCCGGGTACCGACCACGATGCCCCGCACCTTCGGATGCGCCAAAGCCTCTTCATAGCGGGACTTGAGTACCGGCAGCGGAGCGTAGGTATTGGAATAGGACTGGAAATAGGCAAGGTAAGATGTCGCCTTGCGGTAACGCCGGGTATGGAAACGGATCCCCTCATCGATCTGCCACCCGATCGGATGGTCCGGGGTACTGTAACCGGGATGAAACGCAGCGTTATTGCAGTATGTACAGCCTCCGAACCCGACTTTCCCGTCCCGGTTCGGACACGTAAATCCCGCATCGATTACAATCTTCTGCAACCGTTCTCCATATTCCTTGCGAAAATACCCTACATAGGAGTTGTATCTGGACTCCATACGGAAACTCTTGGAATCAGACGCGTACCTTGATAACGGCTTTCCGGATCCGTCCTGTACCGATCAGCGCCGCATGGGCATCCTTCGGAAAACAGAACAGCATGTTGCCCGGAGCCAGGGAAACAAACACTTCGGGTTCATCCTCCAGCAAAGCGACATCTTCGGCTTCGTCATACTTGGCCTGGGTATCTCCTTCGCATCTTGCACGGTCCTTGTAGGCGATGGTTTCCATGCCTTCCAGCAGAATATGTATATCCACAAACGAGTCGTGCACTTCCAGTTTCGGCAAGGTCTCCATACCGGCTGCCTCACCCTCCCAGACAGTACACCAGCTGTTGTGTTCATCAATGTCGTACCGGCCGGGTTCCAGGGCATACAAGTCATTTTTCTTCAGAAAGGCACCTACCTTGTCAAAGCCCGGATGGTATTTCAGATAGCGCTCAAAACTTTTAAGTGAATCAATAATCATAATTGCACAGATAAATTGAATTTTGACAGGCAAAAATAATAAATAATCTTTACCTTTGCAGATATCAAATGACAAAACCATGGAAAGAACCAATACCTGGAAAAAAATGATCTGCAAGCTCGCAGCCGTTGTCTTCGCGGCAACGCTTCTGATGGTATCCTGCCAGCAAAAACCGTCCGATCCCGAAGCCCGTTACCGGGACCTCATCAACCAAGTCAAGAAGGAATTTGCCCCCGACCGTCGGGACAAGACCTTTGATCTGACTGCAGAACAAAAGGACGGACAATGGATCATCAGCGGATCGACCACCGAAGCACAAGCCCGTGAAGCCCTGATCGAACGGCTCAGCCAACTGGACCCGGAAGCTGTGGCCCAAATCCGCATGCTGCCCGATACCGCCCAGTTGGGAGAACGGACCTGGGGTGTCGCCACCCTCTCCTCCACTTCCCTGCGCTACGGTTCGAACTATTCGGCAGAAATGGCCACCCAGGTTCCTATGGGAACTCCGCTGCGGGTACTTGAAAAACGCAGTTACTGGTACCGGGTCATCACCCCGGAAGGCTACACCGCCTGGACCACCACAACCGGTGTTGCCCGCATGGACGAAACCGAATTCGAAGCCTGGAAAAATTCCGATAAAGTCATGATTACAGCGGACCTGGTTCAAGTGCTGGACCGTCCCAACGACAAAGGGGAGACCGTCAGTGATGCCATCCTCGGCAACATCCTGGCCACCGACAACCAAGTCAAAGGACGCTACCTGGCCGTCCGTCTTCCCGACGGGCGCAGCGGCTGGGTACTCCGCAATGCGACCCAACCGTTTGACGCCTGGTTGAAAGCCTGTGATCCGACCCAAAAGAACATCCTGGCCACAGCCCGTCATTTCAACGGATACCCTTACCTGTGGGGTGGTACCACGACCAAAGCCATGGACTGCAGCGGATTTACAAAGACCGTCTATTTCCTCAACGGCATCATCCTGCGCCGTGACGCTTCCCAACAAGCCAAAACCGGAGATGAAGTGGAAGTAACCG
This sequence comes from uncultured Rikenellaceae bacterium, assembly GCA_937906485.1. Taxonomy (GTDB): domain Bacteria; phylum Bacteroidota; class Bacteroidia; order Bacteroidales; family UBA932; genus JAGCJX01. The sequence continues at coordinate 3,595 of CALCYB010000004.1, read as the reverse complement.
AAGACTTCAGCAACCTCCAGCCGGGCGACCTGCTGTTCTTTGGCCGGAAAGCCACCGCAGAACGCAAGGAAAGCATCACCCACGTGGGCATCTACATGGGCAACCAGCAATTCATCCACTCGGCCTCCCGCGTAAAGATCAACTCCTTGAATCCGGAAGCCGAAGACTACTATGACGGATCCAAAAACCTGGTCCGCGTCCGTCGCATCTTGGGCAATCAGGATGTGGACAAAGGCATTGTCTCCATCAAAGAACACCCCTGGTACTAATTCTGAATTCACTAAATCAACATAAAGATGAAAAGCGATCGCAGAACATTCTTGAAAACCGCCGGTCTGATGACGGCTGCAGCGGCTTTTCTGGATCCGCAAACCCTGTTTGCACAACGTAAAACCCGCAAAGGAAGTGGCAACAAGACCCTCCAGCTGGATTGGGAAAACTTCAACGGAGAAATGAAGTTCACCTTTACCATCTCCGGTTCCTCCCGGAAGACAACCCCCATTGTCATCACCCGTTTGACTTGGGACGGTTATACCGGTTATGGAGAAGCCGCCATGCCTCCTTATCTTGGAGAGACGCAAGCATCGGTCAACGAATTTCTGATCAAAGTCAGCCAACAGGTACTGCCGCAATTCGATAACCCGTTCCGCATCGCTGACATCATGGCTGCCGTTGACAAACTGACCACCAACAACACCGCAGCCAAAGCATCGGTGGATATCGCTTTGCACGACCTGGTGGGCAACATCATGCAACAACCCTGGTGGAAGATCTGGGGATTCAATCCCACTACCTGCCCGCTGACTTCCTATACCATCGGCTACGACGCCGATGACAAGATTGTCAACGAAAAGATCGACGAAGCCTCTTGGGCAAAAGTCCTGAAGGTAAAACTCGGCATGTCAGAAAAGGAAGACAAACGCATGATCAACCTGATCCGCGCCAAAACCAATACAGTCATCTGCGTGGACGCCAACCAAGGCTGGAGAGACAAATACCTGGCTCTGGACATGATCGAATGGCTCAACGAACGGAACGTCAATATGGTCGAACAACCCATGCCCAAATTGTGGCTGGATGATGCGGCTTGGGTCACCGAACGCAGTCCGCTTCCGATCATTGCAGACGAAGCCTGCCAACGTTTGACGGATATCCCCAATCTGAAAGGTGCCTACCACGGCATCAACATCAAACTGATGAAATGTACCGGTATGCGGGAGGCTCGCGAAATGGTCTCCCTGGCACAAGCCCTGCACATGAAACTCATGATCGGCTGCATGACCGAAACTTCCGTAGCGATTTCCGCTGCCGCCCAACTCGCACCCGTGATGGAATGGGCCGACCTCGACGGCAATGTATTGATTGCCAACGACTGCTTTGATGGCATGAAACTGCACGAAGGCCGCATTACCCTGGAAGACAAACCGGGTTTGGGCCTGACAGAAAAACGTGGCATCCTGCACTTCGAATAACGACTCCAACTAACAATAACACAACTATAAACATTTTTCAACATGAACTTGAGAGTATTTAAAAAAGACGTGGATTACCTGGTAGAAGAAATTATCTCTGATGCATTGCTGGGTTTGAACTTTGCAAAAGACGGAGAAAAAGAAGAAGTAATCTTCGGCGTCATCAACGAAGCGATTGCTTTGCGTGAAAGCACCTATACAAAAATCAACCACTACGAAAGAGAAAACACACGTGCTTACTTCCAAAAAGTACACCGTGAATTCCTGCAATCTTTGGACAACCTGTTCCAAAGACTGAGTGAAATCGCCCAATAAGCGACATTTGTATAGCAACAAAAGAGGAAGTACACGCCTTTTTGGCAGGTACTTCCTTCTTTTTTGATAACGGAACAGAATTTGCAGGAAAACAAACCGTTATGATGAATTTTGAACTGATCCTCATTCTGGCCATCGGTATAGCCGGATTCCTGGTACAATCCAGACTCAAACAAGTGTTTAAAAAATATTCAAAGGTCATGTCCCCCGGTGGACTTACCGGTCGGGAAATTGCTGAAAAGATGCTCCGTGACAACGGAATCTATGACGTGCGTGTCACCAGCATCCCCGGACAACTGACCGACCACTACAACCCGCAGACCAAGACCGTCAACCTCAGCCAGGGAGTCTATTCCTCAAGCAGCGTTGCTGCTGCCGCTGTAGCCGCTCACGAATGCGGCCACGCACTCCAACATGCGACGGGTTATGCCCCGCTGCAGATGCGCTCCCGACTGGTTCCCATCGTACAGGTATCCTCCATGTTCTCCCAGATTGTCATCCTGATCGGAATCTTTACCCTGCACGTCTTTCCTGCTCTGTTCTGGCTGGGCATCGCGATGTTTGCCATGATCTTCCTCTTCAGCGCCATCACCCTTCCCGTCGAATACAATGCCTCCCATCGCGCACTGGCCTGGTTGGAACGCTCCGGCAGCCTTCGGACCATGGAGGTCCAACAAGCAAAAGAGGCCCTGACCTGGGCGGCCAGAACCTATCTTGTTGCTGCATTATCTGCGCTTGCCTCGCTGGTTTATTACCTCGGCTTCGCAGATAGGGATTAATATCTATCGGTAAAGATTAAGCGACTTCTTCGAAATCCTCTTTGGTCACACCACACAAGGGGCAGCACCAATCGTTGGGAATATCTTCAAAAGCAGTTCCAGGTTGAATTCCACTATCCGGGTCACCCATTGCAGGATTATATACCCAATCACATACGGTGCATCTGTATTTTTTCATAATTGTTCTGTTTTTTATGTGTTAATAATTTTTATTAGTTTTTAAATTAGAATTATTCAAATTTCGTGCCAAACTTTTAAAATTCTTTATTGTTCCAACAAAATCATGGAAGATTGTGCCGGCACATAGGCATACATCCCCGAAACTGACCCTATCGGCTCCACATCTGCCCTGTTTTCGTAACACAGGACGGCATAGTACCCTTTCGGGATCTTGACACGTTGTTTTTCGGCAGTCATGTTTTCTAGCCAGATCAAGCGGCATGAATTGCCCTGCTGGTCCGCTCCGCGCAAACTGGCCACCTGCACGTCTTCCAGGGAGGAAGGAAGCAACTGCCACTGAGGGCGGGAAGAAGACGCCGGCGTACTTTGCATGAAGGGATAAGTGGTACGGATCCGCAACAGACCTTCCACCAGGGGGCGCACCTGCCCGGGGATCTCCCCCGCTTCAAAGACCGGACACACGGGTGCCAACAGGTGCCGCACCCACTCCGGCTGGGTCATGGAGGACATGGCAGCTGCCGTCAGACGGGCTGGCCGATGGCTATTCTGACAGGACTGGATCACCACAAAAAGGATTCCACCCAGCAGCAACGAAAAAATCAGACTTCGTTTCATCAGTTCAACTTCGGGATTTTTGACCTGAAAGAACAAAGTTATATATAATTCGTTGAATTGAGAAATTTGGGGCAAAATGACGGCAGACTACAACAGCTTGCCCCGCCCACTCCCGTAAATAAAATCCGAACATAGACAAAGATTCTTATGCTTGAGAGTTATCTGTTTGCAACCCTGAGTTATCTACAAGTGTTTCCTTCGAGCTATTTTCATCCCCCAATATATCTTCGATAA
>CALCYB010000003.1 GCA_937906485.1 uncultured Rikenellaceae bacterium | reverse complement strand
CACCTGCCCGAAGACGTCATCCGCCTCTATGTGCGAAAAGCGCGGGAATCGTTCCGCACAAAAAATGAACCGGCAATGGGTTGATTTCCATTACCGGTTCGTCTATTTATCGGCTATCCGACTTATTTGAGCATGCCTTTGAGGCGTTCGGTCAACAGCGGAACAATCTTGTTCAAATCGCCGACAATGCCCAGGTCTGCCACTTGGAAGATCGGAGCAAATTTGTCTTTGTTGATAGCCACGATGAAGTCTGATTCTTCCATACCGGCCAAGTGCTGGATGGCACCGGAAATACCCAATGCAAAATACAGGTCGGGACGTACGGTCTTACCGGTCTGACCGACTTGACGGTCGTGTCCGATGATACCGGCATCCACCATAGCACGGGATGAAGAAACTTCTGCACCCAATACATCGGCCAGTTCACGCAGACGGTCAAAACCTTCTTGACAGCCGACACCACGACCTCCGGAAACCAGGATCTTGGCTTCTGAAATATCCACCATTCCTTTGTCTTCCTTGACGTTTTCCAAGAGTTCCACTTTGAAACGTGCGGTATCAAATTTGGGTTCGAACGGAATCACGGTACCTTTGCGGTTCGGATCTGCCGGCATTTTCTGCATCACACCCGGACGGACGGTTGACATTTGCGGACGGTGTTCGGTACACATGATGGTAGCCATCAGGTTACCCCCGAAAGCCGGACGGGTCATCATCAATTCACGGGTTTCTTCTGAAATCTCCAGCTTGGTACAGTCAGCGGTCAGACCGGTTTCCAGACGGGCGGACAGACGCGGAGCCAAGTCACGACCGATGGTGGTTGCACCAAACAACAGGATGGACGGACGGAAGGCTTTCACCACTTGATCCACCACTTGTGCATATTGTTCTGTCAGGTAGAATTCCAATTCCGGATGATCAATGCAGATCACATCATCAGCCCCATGGGCAATCAAGGTCTGACATTGGTCGGTAATGCCTTTTCCGGGGAAAATAGCCACCACTTTTTCTTCCAGTACATCAGCCAATTCACGAGCTTTTCCAATGAGCTCCAAAGCAACGGACTGGATCACGCCTTCACGTTGTTCCGCGAAGACATAAACTCCTGTATAATCTTTCTTTACTAACATACTGACTTCGACTAAATGATGAATTTCTCTTTCAATTTACTGATGATGATGCCAACTGCTTCTTCTGCATCCACTTCAAAGACTTCCCCGGCCTGTTTGAGACCTTTGGTAAAGGCTTTGTTCACGCGGGTGGGAGATCCTTTCAGACCGAGCTTTTCTTCATCGACTTCGATGCGGTCAGCACCCCAGATTTCTACGGGTTTCTTATAGGCTTCCACAATGCCCCGTACATTCATATAACGGGCTTTGCAACCGGAGGCCAGCACGGTCAGTAGACACGGACCGGAAACCGCCAGACGTTGATAACCTTCTTCGGTTTCTTTCTTGACCACAAAGCGTTTGCCGTCCCATTGCAGGTCAGCCACGTAGGAGATTTGGGGAATATCCAGGTGTTCTGCAATTTGAGGACCTACTTGAGCGGTGTCACCGTCGATAGCTTGACGACCGGCCACGATCAGGTCCCATTCCAAAGTACGGATGGCACCGGCCAACGCATTGGAGGTTGCCAAGGTATCAGCACCTGCAAACTTACGGTCAGTCAATAGAATAGCTTTATCAGCCCCCATCGCCAAAGCTTCCCGAAGCACCAGATCCGCTTGCGGAGGACCCATGGTGATCACGGTCACTTCTGCCCCGTAAGTATCCTTCAAACGGAGCGCCATTTCCAATCCCCCTTTGTCATCGGGGTTCATAATACTGGGAACACCGTCCCGAATCAATGTCCCGGTTACCGGATTGATCTTGATCTCAGTGGTATCGGGAACCTGTTTGATACATACTACTATCTTCATACTTGCATCTCCTATTTGAATAATTTACCGGCAATGACCATGCGTTGAACTTCGGAAGTACCTTCATAGATTTCGGTAATCTTTGCATCACGCATCATCCGTTCTACAGGATATTCACGGGTATAACCATAACCTCCGTGGAATTGTACAGCTTTGGTAGTCACCTCCATGGCTGTTTCTGCAGCAAAGAGTTTCGCCATTGCGGCATCAGCCGAGTAAGGTTGTCCGGCATCCTTCTTGAAAGCGGCGCTGCGTACCAGCAGACGGGAAGCCTGTACTTTGGTTTCCAGGTCAGCCATTTGGAACTGGGTGTTTTGGAAAGCCGACAAGGCACGTCCGAACTGTTTGCGTTCTTTGGTATAACGCACCGTTTCGTCCATCGCACCTTGTGCAATACCCAATGCCTGGGAAGCGATACCTACACGACCGCCATCCAAGGTCTTCATGGCAATACCGAATCCGCCGCCGAGTTTGCCCAGCAGGTTATCTTTCGGGATACGGCAGTTGTCAAAAATCAACTCAGCGGTTGCAGAACCACGGATACCCATTTTCAGTTCTTTTTTGCCGACACTGAAGCCCGGGGTATCGGCCTCTACGATAAAGGCGGAAATGCCTTTGGTACCCTTGGATTTGTCTGTCATGGCAAAAACCACATACACATGGGCATAACCGGCATTGGTGATGAAAATCTTGTTGCCGTTCAACACCCATTCTTCACCATCCAATACAGCCGTGGTTTGTTGGGCAGAAGCATCCGTACCGGCATTGGGCTCGGTCAGACCGAATGCACCCAACCATTCCCCACTTGCGAGTTTGGGCAGGTATTTGCGTTTTTGTTCTTCGGTACCGTGCTCAAAAATCGGAGCCAGACACAACGAAGTATGTGCAGAAACCACAACACCGGTGGTCGCACAAACGCGGGAAAGTTCTTCTACTGCGATGGAATACATGATGTTGTCTCCACCAGCACCACCGTATTCTACCGGAAGCGGAATACCGAAAATGCCCAGTTCGGCCATTTTCTTGACGGTTTCCATCGGGAACCGTTCCTGTTCGTCGATCTCTGCAGCCAGGGGTTTCACCTCTTTCTCAGCAAATTCCCGGATCATCTGACGGAACAGAGCTTGTGTTTTATTCAAATCAAAATTCATAGGATCCAATCATTAGCAAGCTTTAACAATGATGGCTGTACCCATACCGCCACCGATACACAGGGAGGCCAGACCAATCTTCTTGTCGTGTTTCAACAATTCATGCACCAAGGTGACCAGGATACGGTTACCGGAAGCACCGATCGGGTGACCCAAAGCAATGGCACCACCGTTGATGTTGGTACGTTCGTCAATCCATTCGCGGGTAACACCGTGTTCTGCGATCAATTCGCGGATCACTCCCAGGGATTGGGCCGCAAACGCCTCGTTGAGTTCAATCAACTCCATAGCGGACAGCGGAAGGCCTGCGCGTTTGAGTGCCTGACGGATCGCCGGAACAGGACCCAGCCCCATCACGGAAGGATCTACCCCACCTTGACCGGTTGACACGATTTCTGCAAGCGGTTTCAGCCCCAGTTCCTTCACCTTGTCTTCCGAAGCCAGCAATACGAAGGAAGCACCATCGTTCACACCGGAAGCATTACCGGCAGTAACGGTACCGTCTTTCTTGAAAGCCGGTTTGAGTTTGGCCATTTTTTCGGGAGTAGAAGTGCGGTTGGGGAATTCATCGGTATCAAATACGATGGTTTCCTTACGGGTAACGATTTCAATCGGAACAATTTCCTTGGCAAATTCGCCATTATCTACCGCACGGATGGCTTTTTGTTGGGAAGCAAACGAGAACGCATCTTGTTCTTCACGGGTAATGCCGTATTTTTCAGCTACGTTTTCAGCGGTAATCCCCATGTGGTAATTGTTGAATGCGTCGGTCAGACCATCACAGACCATGTGGTCAACCGCTTGGATATTCCCCATCTTGTTACCGGAACGCAGGGTACCGGGCATTACAAAACCGGCATTGGTCATGGATTCTGTACCCCCAGCCAATACGATTTCGCAGTTACCGGCTACGATATCGGTATAACCGTTCAAAACACTCTTCATACCGCTACCGCAGATCATGTTTACGCCATAAGCCGGAACTTCTGCCGGAATGCCGGCCAGAATTGCTGCCTGACGGGCAACACCTTGTTTTTGTCCGGCACAAAGCACGTTACCGACAATGACTTGGTCAACTTGTTCGGGTTTCACACCACTTTCCTCCAGGACGGCTTTGATAACACGCGCACCCATTTCACCGGGTTGCAGGGCGGTCAGACCACCCATCAATTTGCCAATTGCGGTACGTTTTGCCGCTACGATGTATACTTTTCTCATAATTGCATCGGTTTAAGGTTTTCAGAAATAATCAGTTGGGCTTCGGTTGCAGCCTGCACTTGCTCTACGGTAAACTCCGGATGAATTTCGGTCAATACAATGCCTTCCGGTGTAATTTCCATCACACCCATTTCCGTAATGATCTTGTTCACCTGGCCGGCTGCAGTCAAAGGAAGACGGCATTCTTTCAAGATTTTAGGAGCACCTTTGGCCGTGTGTTCCATGGTCAGGATCACCTTGTTGGCACCCACCAGCAGGTCCATGGCACCGCCCATTCCAGGCACTTTCTTACCGGGAATGATCCAGTTGGCCAGGTTACCTTTTTCATCGACTTCCAAAGCACCCAGGAAGGTCACATTCACATGACCGCCACGGATGATGCCGAATGAATCTGCAGAACTGCAGGTGTAAGCACCCGGGGTTGCCGTAATGAAACCGCCACCTGCATTCACATAGTTCGGATCTTCAGAGCCGGCAGCCGGGGTCGGGCCCATGCCGACCAATCCGTTTTCGGACTGCAAGGTCACGGACACTCCTTCGGGCAGGAAATCAGGAATCAAGGTCGGCAGACCAATCCCCAGATTCACCACGTCACCGTCTTGAATTTCAAAGGCTGCACGTCTGGCAATCACCTCTCTGACTTGATTTTTATCCATAATGTATTGTATTTTGAATTATTGTTCGTTTCTTTTTACGATTTCCTGAGCCACAAAAGAAGCCACATCATCGGCATAGGTATTCATACCGAAACCGGCATCATAACCCAGTTCCTTGGCCAGCTCATGGGTAATCCGGGGACCACCGCAAACCAGAATCATCTTGTCGCGCAGCCCTTCCGCATCCATCAATTCCACCAGTTCGGTCAAGTTCTGGATGTGCACGTCTTTTTGGGTTACGGTCTGGGACACCAGCAGGGCGTCCGCCTTCAGTTCGACGGCTTTTGCCAGGAACTCTTCGTTCGGCACCTGACTGCCCAGGTTGTAGGCGTCAATCATTTCATAACGTTCCAGTCCGTAGTGACCGGCATACCCTTTCATGTTCATGATGGCATCGATCCCCACGGTATGGGCATCGGTACCGGTACTTGCTCCCACAACCACCAGTTTCCGGCCAATGTTTTCGCGGATGTAATCATCCGTTTCGTGCATGTCCATGACCGAAGATTCCACTTTCGGCACATAAATGGAGGAATAGTCCACCGTTTGGGTCGCGCTTCCGTAGCAGTTGAAGAAGGTGAAACCGGGGGTCAACTCACGGTAGAAAACAACCTGCGGGTTTTCCAGTCCCATCTTTCGGATCAACTGTTTGGCCGCTTCGATGGCTTCGTCCCCCATCGGTACGGGCAGGGTAAAACTCAATTGTACCTTACCATCGTTCATGGTATCGCCATAAGGCTTTACTTTGGTCAAGTCCAAGGTCTTGTCAAAGTCCTTGGCTTGCATGGAATACAAACCGCCGCTCATATTATTTCTTTCCTAACATTAAGTTAACAAACGGATTGAGGTAGTTTGCCCCTTTTTCGCAAACGCCTTCCAATCCTTTACCACCATTTTTGGGACGTTTCACATCCCCGAATATACCTTTTTCCAAGGCTGAGAAGAGACCTTCTTCGTTCAATTTTTCCAACAAGGCAATCGCATTGTCCAACACTTGTTTAGCCCGGTTGCGGACGATACCGCCTTCTTTGAATTCCATTTCTTCACCGATGCTCTTCATGTTGTTGAAAATGTACTTGGCATTTTCAATCGACAAATAACGGTCGGACATAAACGGTGTATGGATGGCCTCTGTGGGCATACCCAACAGTTGCAGACCTTGGTTGGTCCAGATACCGATCATGTTGAAAAGTGCATCCTGAATATGGCCACGGAAGATGTTTCCAGTCATGAATTTTGTCGGAGGCATGTATTTCAACGGAGCTTTCGGGAAAATTTCGCGGGCCATCTGTGCCTGTGCCAATTCATACAGGAAGCCGTTTTCCAGTTCGGGATCCATTTCGAAGGCGTGACCAAGACCCATTTGTTCTTCAGGAAGACCGGCCAACAAGGCCAATTGTTCGTTGATGATATCGGATGCCAGCACCGTATGGGCCAGGTCGTTTTTGGCAACAGCCAGCAGGCCGGAGGTGTCCTTGTCGATGCGGTGGACGATGCCGGGCCGCAGCT
>CALCYB010000002.1 GCA_937906485.1 uncultured Rikenellaceae bacterium | reverse complement strand
TTTCAACTCTACTATTATCTTCATCACTCATCTTCGCTCAGGAAGCGGATATGAAGGTAGGTGAGCTTCTAAATACTGGCGACTGGTTTGAACTGGAAAGGGTCTATCCTGCTGTTGCAACTGATGTGCAGACCCCTATGCTCAAGCAGATGGCAGAAGTGATGCTGGCGTCCAACTTCAACCGTCCGGAAGAATTGCGCGAAAAGCTCCAGAAACTCATTGCTGAACACCAGGCTGAACTTGGTTTTGAGAATGTCTGCAACATGACAGTAATGGGTGCTATGGTGGAAGGATATGAGGGGAATTATGCAGTGGCGGCAGATATGGTAAAGGCTGTTGCTGATGCTGTAAAGGCGGCAACCGGATCATTAGAAGGTACGGGACTATCCGAACTCCTTGCCTACTATGAGGCTGTCCGTGAATATCCTGCTCCTGTCCTTGAAAAACCTGCGGGAGATATCAGGATTGCACTTACTGAAAAGTCAGAACTAATGTGGATTCCCGTTGTAGTCAATGGCAAGACCTATGATTTCATTCTTGATACGGGAGCTTCTTTCACAATGATTTCCCAGAATTTGGCAAAAGATATGGGAGCAACGATCATCGGTGACCCCGTATTTGTCGGCGGTGGCGAGTCAACCGGGGGATATGGCCAGAGAGCCTTTATTGAAACGATGAACGTAGGTCCGGTATCACTCAAGAATATCATTGCGTTTGTCAGTGAAAATCCTACTGATGACGACCCTCTTAAAGTTGATGCAGTGCTCGGTATGGACTTCATTGAAAGAGCTGGAGAGATTCAGATTGACATGGCAGAAATGACGCTGACTATTCCATCTCAGACAACTGCACTGCCAGCATACGGCAGAAACATCATCCTTGAAGCAAATATTCCAGTTATCGAATCCATGGATGCAAAAGGAAACAGATGTACATTCATACTTGACACCGGGGCCAGCGGAGCCAACCTGTCGGATCTCTGGTTTGCCAAGAATGCGGAAATGGCAGCTGCACTTCCAGTCGAGACTCAGCATGTATGGGGACACGGAGGCTCCGTGCAACTCGAGATTGCAAAGGTTCCTGAGTACAGACTGACCATTGGAACAGCCTCAGCAGAGTTCAAAGACCTCCCGGCAACAGTCCCTGCCAACGGTATAGTATCTTCATCACGCGACGGACGCCTCGGCATGGGCCTGTTGAAGCAGTTCAGCAAGGTTATCTTCAACTTTGAAGAAATGTTTGTGACGTTTGAATCTTAGAAAAAGCCCGCTGAGAAAGAAGCCTACCACAACTGGCTCAGTATGGCATTGAACTCCAGAATCTCCGGATAGACCTGATCAATCTCTGAACGCTGATTCAAGGACAGAGCCAGCTTGTGGTGCGCTTTCTTTAGGGAGGTCAAGGCGGACTTGACTTTGCGAAGGAGAGTTTCTGCATCAAGTAACTGACGCCTCATTTCCAGGTAAGAGCGGTCCTCTTCCCGACCGGAAAGGGGCTGACAAAGCATCAAGTACATCCGGTACTCATCCTCCAATTGGATCTTCTCATGCTCAAACAGGCTCTTGATCTGCGGCCCGGACAGCAGCACTTCCAATGAATCACAATAAATCCCGATCAAAGTATCCGCCATCTGGACATAATCTTTGACATAACGGGCCTGCTTGTGGCGGACCCAAGTTTCTGTACCCAAGCCAACGGCTTTTCCTGTTGTTTTTGCATAACCCTCAGGGAGCTGAATTCCAATCCCCAATTCGTTGTAATAGTGGATCAGCGAATCCAGATTGCGGCCGATTCCGCGCATTTCGGTACCAAACTGCTGGTAGCGTGCAGGCGAACAAAGACTTTTCAAACTACGAAAATAACTGCCCAGCACATCACTGCAGGCCAAGGTCTTGCGAATGAGTTTCTCCTCTTCAATCCGGAAATCCACCAGTTCATTGAGCTGTTGGATACGGAACTCCTCCGTAACCAGGGTCGCCGTAAAATACAGCCCCCTTTCCAAGCGACTGGCAGCAAGCGTTTCCAATACTTGTTCGGGAATCACGTGCAGGGTATCTACACGATCACACAACTCTTCCGCCATCTGGATTTGGGAAGAATGCAGCACGGCACAAGAGCACATTAACGGGAGACAGAAAGTAACAAGGACAATTCGTTGTATGGAGGTCATATTCTTCATACAGAACAAATTGTCCTTGGCCAGTTTTGTGACCCTTTTGATGGGATATTTTTCTTGTCTCCCTGTAGGTAAAGTACATAAGCATCTTTACTTGGAAATTCATAAAAAAATCACGGCATCAACCGTGATTTTCTGTAAAATGAAACACCGTTCTGCTCCGATAGGGCTTTTGGGGAGAAAGTTCTGCAGAGGGCCATTCCGGATGATTGGGGGTATCCGGATACTTCTGGGTCTCCAGGCAAATGGCTGTATTCGGCCCATAGGCTATGCCTTTTTTTCCGACTGCCGAATGATCCAGGAAATTACCGGTATAGACCTGTAACCCCGGTTCTGTGGTCCGCACCTCCAGAGTAATTCCCGTAGCCGGACAATACAGGCGGGCCGCCACCCGCAAAACATCCCCGGCCGTATTGAGGCACCAGTTGTGGTCAAAGCCGTTCCCATTGGCAATCTGCTCACAGTCAAAATTCTTCAAATCCTCTCCAACCGGATGCGCCCTGCGGAAATCCATGGGCGTTCCCGCTACCGGCTCGATTCTTCCGTCCGGCAGGAAGGTCTTTCCCGTCGGAGTATAGCGGTCCGCATCCAGGAACAATTCATGGTCCGCAATGCTGCGGCTCGGATCTCCATAGCCTTGTCCAGCTGGTCGTGGCCTGCCAGATTGAAATAGGAATGGTTGGTCAGATTGATTACTGTCTTGGCATCACTGGTGGCCTCATAATCCACCACAATTTCCCCCTCATCGGTCAACCGATAGCACACCTTCACCTCTACATTGCCTGGAAAGTTAGCATCCCCATCGGGAGAAGTCAAGGTCAGCTCCAGGGTGCGCCCATCCACTTGCCGGGCCTGGAACATCCGGTAATGCCATCCGTCAGGTCCCCCGTGCAGACAATGGGTAAAATTGTTTTGCGGCAGTTGGTAGAATTTTCCGTCGATCATCAGCCGACCATCACCGATCCGGTTGGCATACCGGCCGATGAGCGCTCCGAAATCTGACGGGGAATGTTCCTTGTCCATAAATTGGTCCAAGTTGTCAAAGGCCAGTACCACATCCCGGAAAATCCCGTCGCGGTCCGGCACCCAAACCGACACGATGCGTGCCCCGAAATTGGTGATGCACACTTCCATTCCTTGGTTGTTGGTCAACACAAACAGGTCAGCGGAAACATCCCCTACCTGACGCTGGAATTTTCTCCGGTCCAAGCCGGAAGCCGTCATGTATGTATCCATAGCAAATCCGATCAGAAAGCAATACCCAATTTGAAACCGAGGTTATTCAAACCACCAATCCCGTAGAATTCGTTCTGGTTGGTGGAGTAACTGTAGTACAAGGCAAAATGGAAACCAAAGTCTTCCAAGTAGAAAGGATGTACCGAAAAACCGATTTCCGGAGAAATGTAGAAGCCCCAGTTGGTAAACTCCCGCATGTAAACACTCAGGTAGCGGCCCTGGGTCGAATACACGGTGCCCACTTTTGCCTCAATGTAAGGCTGGAAGATCGAACGGGAGAAACGATAGCGCAAGGTCGCTCCGAAGGGCACCTGGTACAACGAATGGTGCATATCGGTGGTCACCGCGGTTCCGTCATCAAAGACGTAGGTCTCGGTCGGGATGTATCCGTTATTGGAATTATAACTGATGAATCCCCCGACTGCCCAATAAGGAGCAAAATAATAACCTCCCTGATAGTAAGCGCCATAACCCTGGGCCTTGTCCACAAAATCATTGGCGATCGGTGCATTGAACTGCCACCCCATGTTGGAATAGGTTCTCTTGTTGATCTGTGCCGTCATCGGCGCCAGGCCCAGTACGGCCATCAGGATAATCAATATACTCTTTTTCATATTATTTCTTCAGATAAGGAGATTGGACAAAAGCTTGGCGAACGGACTCCTGCAGACGGGTAACATCCTCCGGCAGGGTCGAAGTAAGCGGACCACTCATCACCGATGCCCAGACGACGGGCAAGGATTCATGCTCTCCTTCGGGAGCCGTAAGATCCAATAAATCAGCCACCAGAACATTGGTCGAAATGGTTCCCACCATTGGCATCGGGTAGTAATACATCCACCAGTCACCCCAATAGCCGGGTCCCCAATAACCGGGGTATTCGTACCAGAAATAGGGATAATAATATTGGATGAAATATTCCGTAAAGAGCACATAGGTCAATTGCACCCCAAGATCCGCCTTTTCTTTGTCCGGCTCATACGTATATCCGGCTGCATCCATTTCAGCCTTGAAGGTATTGATGAGGGCCGCAGCACTCTTGCCCTCTGAATAATAGGCATCTTCCTTCAGACCGATCACCAGCAGACTGTCCGGAATAAAATAGGTCTTGAACTTCTTGAAATCCACATCCGGATCCGGTGTCGTATAGACCAGGTACTGGTTATCCTGCTCCGAAAAATCAGGAAGGTGATGGCAGGCCGCCGTCAAGCTCACCGCCAGCATCAAATAAACAAGTTTTTTCATATTGGGTTCATTATTTTAATTGTCAATCATTTTCCTATAAGGACCTCCCCTCATAGACCTGGGACTCGTTAAAGGGCACGATCTTCCCGGAGAGGTTCACTGTGTAGGAATTGAAATTGGAATTGATGGTTGCAGTGGCTTTATCGGTCCCTTCGGGCAATTGGATGCTGACCTGGGCATGGATTCCTGTCCCGGTCACATCAAAAGTACAGATCAGTTTTCCTTTTTTGGTTTCTTTGATCTTGAATCCGGATACCGAACCATCCAGCGTAATCCCTCCGATGCCGTTCTGTCCGGCAGGCATGAACGAAGAAGCCACCTGGACAACCGCACGGTCACCGTTCACAGAAATAAAATTGGTATGGGCATCCACAAACGAAACCGGACCGTTCTTGAAGGATACGTTTGCGGCTTCCAACACAAAAGCCTTGTGCTGGAGCGCATCACCCGCAGAGGCACCGGCCAACGAATCGGTCAGGCGGTCCGTCTTCTGACGCTCACGGGCTCTCGCCTGTCCTTCCTGCATATCACTTTCCCACTGCGCCCGTTCACGTGCCCGCCGCTCTTTGCGTTCCTGACGGCGTTCCTGGCGGGTCTGCTGGGCATCCGCTTCTGGAGCCGTGGCTACCAACGCGAACAGCCCCATAAGCAACATCATCCATAGTTGTCTCATCTTCATTTCTTTTGTATTTATTGGGACAAAATTAATAAAAAAACCGCAGCAATTTGCGATTTTGCTGCGGCGATTGTTAAAAAAACACTCAAATTAGCAGGATTATCTAGAAGGCAACCCCGATTTTGAATCCAAGATTGTTCAACCCTTGAATCCCAAAACTGTCGTGATGGTTGGTTGAATAACTGTAGTAAGCTGCAACATGTATGCCGATATCATCTTTTGGAAAAGGATAGTAGTTAAAACCGATTTCCGGTGACACATAGAACCCCCAATTGGAGACCCTGCTGACAAAATTGGACATATAGATGCTCTGGGTGGAATACTCCGTTCCGATCTTGGCTTCCAGGTAGGGCTGAAAAGGCCCCCAGCTGCAGCGCATCCGCACAGACGCCCCAAAAGGAGTCTGGTAGATGGAGCGGTACAGATCCGTGGTCACGGCTGCCTCATTCGGCAGTTTGTAGGTCTGTTTCGGATAATATTCATTGTTGGTACCAAAAGCACTGAACGTACCGATGGCCAACAGCGGGGTCACATAGTAACCGTTCTGAATATAGGCGCCATAACCTTGCGCCTTGTTGACAAAATCATTGCCGATCGGGGCATTGAACTGCCAACCAATGTTCATGTACATCCGTTTGCCCATTTGGGCATTGGCTTCCCCTGCCATGACCAGCATGGCCAGGACGCTCATCAGGACAACAGTATATCTTGTTTTCATTGTCACTCAATTTTTAATTGTTCAGAATATTCAGGTAAGGTGATTGTTCGAAGGCCTGATCGATGGACTGGATCATCCGCCGCACATCATAATAGAGACTGGGTCCGGAAGGCCCGCCCAGATAGGAAGTCCACACCACTTGCAACGATTTGCCGCTGCCAGGTTCCGGGGTCAGGTCAACCATATCCGCTATCATGGCATTGGTGGAATAGGTGTAGGTCATCGGACCCGGATAATAGAACCCGTACCAGTCACCCCAGAAGGAAGGAGACCAATAACCGGGATAATCCATCCACCAATACGGATCATTGTAATACTGTACAAAACGTTCGGTATGCACAATGTAGGTGAGTTGCAAGCCCAAATCGGCTTCCGAGCGGTCGGAAGTATAGATATAGCCATAATGGATCATGTTGTTCTTGAATTCCCGGATCAGCGCCTGGGCATTGGCAGTCTGTGAATAATAAGGTTTTTCGGATTGACCGATCACCAACAGGCTATCCGGCAGGTAAAATGTCTTGAACTTCTTGAAGTCCACATTCTTGGCAGGTTCAGTATAGACCAGGTACTCGTTATCCGGGTCTTGCGGAGAGGGTTCTTTGTGGCACGAAACGACCACCAGAGCCCCTATCATTAAATAGAGAATCTTTTTCATTGCATTAAAAGTTGAAAATTGATTATAAACTGTTCCCTTCGACTGTCAGGGAGTTTTCATAAGGCACAATACGGCCGGTAACCCATACCGTATTTGAATTGAAATTGGGATAAATCGTGGCCGTAGCCTGGTTGCTGCGAGGACTCAAGTAGATTTCCACCTGTGCATTGATGCCGATACCGACCACATTGAACGAATAGGTCGTCTTACCGGTTTTGCTCCGGCGCAGTTCCCTTCCGGAAACCATACCGTCCACCGTTACCCCGCCCAGGCCGTTGGGTCCTGATGAGAAATCATCCGGGGAAATCTGCACCACCGCACGATTTCCTTTGATAGCGATAAAATTGGTAGCCGAGTTGACAAAGATGACCGGACCGGTCCGAAAGGACACATTATCCGCTTCCAGTACAAAATCCTGGTTCTTGATGGCAGCAAGCGCCTGTACCCCGGCAAGAGAATCCGCCAAGGACCTGAGTTTGCGCTTGTCTTGTGAACGGGCCCGGAATTCAGCCATGTCCTTTTCCCAGGCCTCAAAGGAATTCAGGTGGTGCCGGTCCTTTTTTTGGGCGACCACCGGTGGCAGGAACAGGGTCAGTCCCACCATCGTCAAGATTACACTTGTTATTAACCGTTTCATAGCATTCATTTTTTAAATGTAATCTACCAAAAAACAAACGCCGTACCAAGCTGTGTAATTCTTACCTATTTTTTCTTCCGTAACTGACCAACTTCGAGACCAATGATCAGATACAAAAAAACAGACACCCCGAAAGGTGTCTGCCTCAATTTTTTTTAATACTCTTCTTCGTTAAAAAAGAAATCTTCTTTGCTGGGATAATCCGGCCATATTTCTTCAATGCTTTCGTACACCTCTCCGTCATCTTCCAGGTCTTCCAGGTTTTCAATAACCTCCAGCGGTGCGCCTGAGCGGGTAGCGTAATCAATCAGCTCTTCTTTGGTAGCAGGCCAAGGTGCATCTTCCAGACGGGATGCCAGTTCTAATGTCCAATACATACTCTATTTCGTTATCAATTATACGGTTATTATTTTAACGGGCGGCAAAGGTATATAAAAATCATTTACGGCAACCAAAAATCTTCAGAAATATTTGATTCAACGTGTTGGTAACGAGCCAAGGTAAACAGATAGTCCGAAAGCCGGTTCAAGTAACGGGCGGCGCGAAGGACTTCCTCGTTGGTATCCTCCAGCGCGATCACACTCCGTTCAGCCCGCCTGCAGACGGTTCTGGCCACGTGGCATTCGGCAGCTGCACGCGGTTCTCCTGGCAGGACGAATGAACGCATGGGCGGCAAGGCTGCAGTCATGCGGTCAATTTCCTTTTCCAGGGCAACGATTTCTTCATCCGAAAAGGTCTTGAGTTTGTCCACCGGTTTCTCGGTGGCCACATGAGCGGATGCCCACATCAGATTTTCCTGGATTTTCCGAAGCACAGGTTGGTGTTCTTCAGACAAGGAACAGCGCAACAGAGCAATGGATGCAATCAGTTCGTCCATATCACCATAAGCACAGACCCTCGGGTCCGCTTTTGAAATTCGGGTACCACTGACCAGAGCGGTCGTTCCCCGGTCACCGGTTTTTGTATAAATTGCCATATCTAGATCTATTTAAAGTTGTTCTTTTACACGCACATCCCGCTCAATGCATCCGTCCCGCAGGTAAAGGACACGACGGGCACAAGCCGCAATCTCCTCCTGATGTGTCACCAACACAACAGTATTGCCCTGCTCATGGACATCCGCAAACAAGTCCATCACTTCCCTGGAAGTCCGGGTATCCAGGTTACCGGTCGGTTCGTCGGCGAGAATCATGGTAGGATGATTTATCAAAGCCCGTGCCAAAGCCACACGCTGACGCTGCCCTCCGGACAATTCTCCAGGCCGGTGCAACAAGCGGTCCTTCAAGCCCACACGCAACAAGGCCGCCTCTGCCCGCTGCATCCGCTCACGGAGCCCAACTCCCGCATAATAAAGCGGCAAGGCCACATTCTCCTGTGCCGTATACCCCGGCAACAAATTGAAAGACTGAAAGACAAAACCGATTTCTTGATTTCTCACCTTGGCCAACGCTCGCGGATCCAGTTGTCCCACATCCCTGCCTCGGAGATAATAATGGCCGCTGGTGGGGGTATCCAGGCAGCCCAAGAGGTTCATCATCGTTGACTTTCCCGAGCCGGAAGGCCCCATGACGGCCACAAATTCGTTTTCTGACAAGGTCAAGGAGACATGATCCAGGGCTTTCACAAGCTGGCCTCCCACCTGATAAAATTTGCAAAGATCGTTTAACTCTACCACACTTTCCATCACCACTTGCTTTATGTGTCTATTTACACCCAAAAATAAGAATAATTTGGCGGCTGTCAAGGATATTTCGTAATATTGTCCGTCAATTAACAAATACACCCCTATGGCTTACAGAAAAATCGATCAGTACGACGAAGCGACCACAGTGGCTCTGGCCGAGCATTACCGCGCTATTCTGGAACTGTTGGGCGAAGATCCCCAGCGGGAAGGGTTGCTCAAGACTCCGCTTCGGGTCGCCAAGTCCATCCAGTTTCTGACCCAAGGTTACGAAATGGACGGTGCAGAGATTCTCCGCTCAGCCATGTTCAAAGAAGACTACCGCCAGATGGTACTGGTCAAGGACATTGAGTTATACTCCACTTGCGAACACCACATGCTGCCTTTCTACGGCAAAGCCCACGTGGCCTACATACCCAACGGTTACATCACAGGCCTGAGCAAGGTGGCCCGCGTGGTGGAATGTTTTGCAAGAAGACTCCAGGTACAGGAACGGCTGACCGTTCAAATCCGCGACTGCATCCAGGAAACGCTCAATCCGCTGGGAGTGGCCGTGGTCATCGAAGCCTCCCACATGTGCATGCAGATCCGAGGAGTACAAAAACAGCACTCGGTCACCACAACTTCTGCCTTCACCGGAGCCTTCCTGAAAGATATGCGCACACGCGCAGAGTTCATGAACCTTATTGGAGTGGACTTGCACAAATAGACAAGATTCGGGACACCAGTTCCCTCAACAAATCAGCATCAGTAGCCTCCCCCCGGAGGTTACTTTTGCTTTTATAGTCCATATCCCGGATCAACTGCAGGATCCGGCAGGTCTGAGGCAGGGAACAGCGCCGGGCGGCCGTCTTGAAAGGTGCCGCATAACGGACTCCAGCCTGATTGGCCGCCTCTTCAAACGAACAATTACCCCGGCTATAAATCGCCTGTATGAGTTCCAGCCGGTAATAGAAATAAATAAGGTAACCCAGTATGGGAGGAAGGACCACCTTGGAGGCTTCCGTCAGATAATGGGCAATCCGAAAAGCACGCTGCGCATCGCCTTTACCCAGAGCATCGGCCAACTCAATGGAATTGAACTCCCGGCTTACACCGGTATTTTTTTCCACCACCTCTGAAGTGATCCGCAACTGATCCGGCTCCATGGAGCGGACCAGTTTTTCCATCTGCAGGGCCAGTTTCCGAAGATCGTTACCGGCATATTCGCCCAGCAGCATGGCTGCATCCGGATCAATCCGTTTGCCCAATCCTTGCGCACATTCTTCAATCCATTGTGGCAGACTCCTTTCATCCACCCGTTTGGATTCCAGCACCTGGGCATGTGCCACCAGGGTCTTGGCAAAACGGGTCCGCTTATCCACATTCTTTCCGGAAAAAGCCAGCACAAGCACCGTGGTCTCTGCAGGATTCAGCACATAAGGCTCCAGATCCTCGATTTTCTTGAGCTGCTGGGCCTCCCGAACAATCACCAGCTGGCGCTCAGCCATCATGGGATAGCGGTAACAGAGGGCCGCCAGATCGTCCGTCGCAATCTCGTTTCCATAAACAATCGTCTGGTTGAAATCGCGTTCGTGTGGAGCCAGGGCATGTTCCTGTATGCAGTCACACATCAGATCCACATAATAAGGTTCCTCCCCCATCAACAGGTAGATGGGCGCAAATTTCCCCGCAAGCACCTCGCTTTTCAATCGGTTGAAAACGGATAACGTATCGCTTTTTGTCTGCTTTGCCATACGACAAATGTACAAACTAATTTCCTATCTTTGCACGCATGAACCAAAAATTGTATGATCCCTTGCGCCGCAAAGAAGTGGCTTGGACTCCCGAGGAAGAAGTCCGCCAAGGGCTCATCCAATGGTTGCACCGGGAAAAGGGTGTTTCCCTGAACTGGATGATGTCCGAATACGGTTTTCACCACGGCCAGATGAGCTACCGGGCCGATGTGGTCGTATTCGGAAAAGACATGCATCCCCTCCTGCTGGCAGAATGCAAGGCCCCAGGAGTGCCCATTGACCGGTCGGTCATCGAACAGGGGCTGCGCTACAACCGCACCCTGCAGGTCAAGTACATGCTCTTCACCAACGGGAAGACCACCTACATCGTCCAGTTGGACAAAACCCAAAATCGGTTTGTCTACCTGGATACCTGCCCCGATTACCCGACCATGCTAATGAACGAATAAAAAATACAAACAGTTAAACGGAAAGATGGAGAAAAAATCAGATAACCGGATCTTTCAAGTCATCTCGGAAGAAGCCCAGAGGCTGGGTGTACGGGCTTACATCATCGGCGGATATGTACGGGACTCCCTGCTGGGCCGTCCTTGCAAGGACATTGACATCGTCGTTGAAGGGAGCGGAATTGCCCTGGCCCAACAAGTGGCCAACCGGCTCAACACCAGGGTCTCGGTTTTCAAACGCTTCGGCACGGCCATGCTCAAGAAATGGGACATTGAAGTCGAATTTGTCGGTGCCCGCAAAGAATCCTACCGTTCCGACTCCCGGAATCCGACTGTAGAGACCGGCACCCTGGAAGAAGACCAATGCCGCCGGGATTTCACCATCAACGCCATGTCCTTCAGCCTGCAGGCCGACGATTACGGCCGGCTCATTGACCCGTTTGATGGAGAAAAAGACCTGGAAGCCAAACTGATCCGCACACCGCTGGATCCGGACATTACCTACAGCGACGATCCCCTGCGCATGATCCGGGCCATCCGCTTTGCCACCCAATTGCAATTCACCATCGAACCGGCATCCTTTGAAGCCATCCGGCGCAACGCCGACCGCCTGCACATCCTCTCCAAAGAACGGATCTGCGATGAGTTGAACAAAATCCTGCTGGCGGCCAAACCCTCATACGGTCTGCAACTGCTGCACGACAGCGGACTGCTGGAGCACATTCTGCCCCAACTTTGCCTGCTCAAAGGCGTAGAAACCCAGGAAGGAAAAGGCCACAAAGACAATTTTGCCCATTCCCTGCAGGTATTGGACAACGTGGCCCTGCAAAGCGAAGACCTATGGTTACGCTGGGCTGCCCTGCTGCACGATATCGGAAAGCCCCGGACCAAAAAATTCGAACCGGGTATCGGGTGGACCTTCCACAGCCATGAATTCATCGGGGCCAAAATGATTCCGGACCTGTTCAAACAGCTCAAACTGCCATTGAACGAAAAAATGAAATACGTGCAGAAACTCATATCGCTTCATCTTAGACCTATTGCTTTGGTACAGGATGAAGTAACTGATTCTGCTGTAAGACGTTTACTTTTTGATGCTGGCGATGATATTGATGATTTGATGATTTTATGCGACGCTGACATCACTTCTAAAAACGAAGAGAAAAAGAATATGGAATTTTTACAAAGGCTATCAGAAATTATTTTAGCGTTGGTACAGTTGCGTGTATATGATAGTGAACTGCACAAGCGATATGAGACTTTGTTTGATACAGAGTATGTCGGGATAAATGAAGTCTTAGCTGCCTATGAGGCGATTTTAAAGGAAGAGACAAAAGAAGCTGCCAAATATAGGAAGCTTTTGAAAATGTGCCACGGAACAGAGAGTGGGAGACTTTTGCTTGATTGCTGTCTGACGGCTCTTTTATATCCACAGTTTCAGGAGTTTGCAGAGGAACGCTGGAATGGAATTACGCTGGATACTGCCAGTGAACTGAAGAAAGAAGAGATTTCCTATAGAGAGATGAAGCAAACGGCAGCGGCAGCAGAACGAATTCTGAAGCATAAGAAGAATCCGAGGTTGTTTCTGCGTACGGTGTTCTGGGCGGATGTCAGATTGATAGATTATTTTCTGGATGAGACCGCTAT
>CALCYB010000001.1 GCA_937906485.1 uncultured Rikenellaceae bacterium | reverse complement strand
CCCAATGCGGTTTCGATCGCACCTTTCTTGTCTGCGGGGATCTTGTCTCCGTATTCTTTCAGGTTCTTTTCGCTTTGGAAAATCATGGCGTCAGCGGCGTTGATCTTGTCAATGCGTTCTTTTTCGGCTTTGTCAGCAGCTTCATTTGCTTTGGCTTCGTCGCGCATGCGTTTGATTTCATCATCGCTCAAACCAGAAGATGCTTCGATGCGGATCTTTTGTTCTTTACCGGTAGCTTTGTCTTTTGCGGTGACGTTCAAGATACCGTTGGCGTCGATATCGAAGGTCACTTCAATTTGAGGAACACCACGGGGAGCGGGAGTAATGCCATCCAGGTGGAAGCGGCCGATGGTCTTGTTGTCGCGGGCCATGGAGCGTTCCCCTTGCAATACGTGGATTTCAACAGAGGGCTGGTTGTCGGAAGCGGTACTGAAGACTTCGGACTTGCGGGTCGGAATGGTCGTGTTGGCTTCAATGAGTTTGGTCATCACGCCACCCAAGGTTTCAATACCCAGTGACAGCGGAGTCACGTCCAGCAACAGTACGTCTTTTACTTCACCGGCCAATACGCCGCCTTGAACAGCAGCACCAATGGCTACCACTTCGTCCGGGTTGACACCACGGTTGGGAGCTTTGCCGAAGAATTTTTCTACGATTTGTTGGATCGCAGGGATACGGGTGGAACCCCCTACCAGCAATACTTCGTCAATATCTGAGGCCTTCAGTCCTGCATCTTGCAATGCTTTGCGGCAAGGTTCAACGGTGCGTTGGATCAGGGTGTCAGCCAATTGTTCAAATTTTGCACGGGTCAGGCTGCGAACCAAGTGTTTCGGAACACCGTCAACCGGCATGATGTAGGGAAGGTTGATCTCGGTAGAGGTTTGGCTGGACAATTCAATCTTTGCTTTTTCAGCCGCTTCTTTCAGCCGTTGCAGGGCCATTGCATCTTTGCGCAGGTCAATGCCGCCGTTTTCGCTCTTGAATTCATCGGCCAACCAGTCGATGATGACTTGGTCAAAGTCGTCACCACCCAGGTGGGTGTCACCGTTGGTGGATTTTACTTCAAATACACCGTCTCCCAGTTCCATGATGGAGATATCGAAAGTACCACCACCCAAGTCGAACACAGCCACTTTCATGTCTTTGCTCTTCTTGTCCAGACCATAAGCCAAGGCAGCTGCGGTCGGTTCGTTGATGATCCGTTTCACTTTCAGACCAGCGATTTCTCCGGCTTCTTTGGTGGCTTGGCGTTGCGAGTCACTGAAGTAGGCAGGAACGGTGATCACGGCTTCTGTCACTTCTTGTCCCAGGTATTCTTCTGCGGTCTTTTTCATTTTTTGAAGCACCATGGCAGAAATTTCTTGGGGAGTGTAGAGACGGCCATCAATGTCAACACGCGGGGTGTTGTTGTCACCTTTCACTACTTTATAAGGAACGCGGGACACTTCGTTTTGTACACGGTCAAAAGTTTCTCCCATGAAACGTTTGATGGAGAAAATCGTTTTGTTCGGGTTGGTGATCGCCTGACGTTTTGCAGGATCACCGATTTTCCGTTCACCGTTGTCAGTAAATGCAACGATGGAAGGAGTGGTTCTTTTTCCTTCGCTGTTGATGATGACGGTAGGTTCGTTACCTTCCATAACGGCCACACAAGAGTTGGTGGTTCCAAGGTCAATACCAATAATTTTTCCCATAATATTTAAAATTTACAATTGTTTTCAATTCCGTTGATGCCTATCATTTAACGAAGATTGTGCCAAAAATGAAAATCTGACAAGGTGTCATATTTTGTAAAGTGAGAATTATTTTATTGTTTTGTATGAAATTTTATTACAAGCTATGTCAGTCGAAGGAAAAGAACGGGTTTTGACAACTCGTAAGCTCTTGTCAATGAAGATGAAAGGCGAGAAGATCGCTATGTTGACCGCCTATGATTATACTTCTGCCAGAATAGTTGACCAAGCAGGAATCGATATCATCCTGGTCGGGGACTCTGCCGCGAACGTAATGGCCGGACACGAAACTACCTTGCCCATTACCATCGATCAGATGATTTACCATGCCCAAAGCGTCATGCGGGCCGTGAAAAATCCGCTGGTTGTGGTCGATATGCCTTTTGGTACGTATCAAGGCAACTCAAAGATGGCCCTCAGCAATGCGATTCGGATCATGAAGGAATCCGAGGCCGATGCGGTAAAAGTAGAGGGAGGGTCGGAAGTGCTGGAGTCTGTACAACGGATCCTTTCTGCCGGCATACCTGTCATGGGGCATTTGGGACTGACACCCCAATCCATCCATAAGTTCGGCACCTACTCGGTACGGGCAAAAGATCAGGCAGAGGCGGCTAAATTGTTGGAGGATGCCATTGCTTTGGAAGAAGCCGGATGTTTTGCCTTGGTGCTCGAAAAAATTCCTGCCAGTTTGGGAAAAAAGGTGGCAGAGACCTTGCGAATTCCGGTCATTGGTATCGGTGCCGGCCGCTATGTGGACGGTCAGGTGCTGGTGATGCACGACATGTTGGGGCTGAACAACGAATTCTCTCCCCGTTTCCTGCGTCGGTACCACAACCTTCGGGACGAGTACCTGAAGGCATTCCATCAATATGTTGAGGATGTCAAGAGTGGAGATTTTCCGAATGAACAAGAACAATATTGATGCATTCTCCGGCTACCGGCATCTGCCGGAGGCTGAATTCTCGGATCTGGCATCCCGGATTCTGTACGAGGACAACCATCTGCTGGTGATGAACAAACGCTCCGGAGAGATCGTCCAAGGCGATAAGACCGGCGACGAGCCTTTGTGCGAAACCTTGAAGGCGTTTGTCGCCCAGCGGGACAATAAGCCGGGCCGCGTTTTTATGGGTGTTCCCCACCGCCTGGACCGTCCTGTGACGGGAATTGCTGTATTTGCAAAGACTTCCAAAGCATTGGAACGCTTGAACGAGGCTTTTCGAGACGGATCGGTCCACAAGATTTATTGGGCGCTGGTCGAGCAGTCACCGGTCCCGGAAGAGGGAACGTTGGTGCATTATCTGGTCCGCAACGAGAAACAGAACAAGTCCTATGCGTACGCCCGTCCCAAAAATTCAGGCAAGGAGGCACGCTTGCGGTACCACCTGCTGCGTGCTACCCAACGCTATTACCTGGTGGAAGTGGAATTGTTGACCGGGCGGCACCATCAGATCCGGTGCCAGCTCTCCACCATCGGTTGTCCGATCAAAGGGGATTTGAAATATGGAGCGCGCCGATCCAATCCTGATGGCAGCATTTCGCTGCATGCCCGCAGCATTACGCTGGTGCATCCGACCCGGAAAGATCCTCTGACCATTGTTGCGCCAACCCCGCTCGAATCAATGTAGAGGAGATGGGCAGCAAGGGTGCCTGTTTCAGGTAGCGGATACCGCGGACAGGGAGCCGTGTTCCGAGGACTTGGCAAGCCCGT